>NZ_BAABGJ010000059.1:0-38153 GCF_039541515.1 Variovorax defluvii | reverse complement strand
TCGGCGGCGCGGGCGGCGCGCTGGCCTTCCGGTGGCGTGCGGGAGATCCCCGTGCAAGCTCTGGAGAGCGGGCGCGGCGAGGGGTCGAGATGGGGCTGGACCGCTTCGAGCGACCGCTCGAGCCGAAGAGAGACGAGACGCGGGCGATCAACGCCCGCAGCGGCGCGCGCCGCGAAGGACTTCTCATGTGTGACAGCTTTCCGGGAACGCCTGCTTGTTGTCGAGGCTCCCGCACCAGGCGGTGCGCGGGGGCGGCGCGACTATACGGTCATGAGGCCGAAGCCGCAAGCGCTGGGACGTCTTGCGCCACGTGTGGCATCACACAACATCGCGCCATGGTTCTCGGGGCCCAACATCGATATTCCACTTGTTGCCATGTGTGCGCCATTCGCACAGGGACAGCCACCTTCAAATGATTGATCCAGGACGATGAGTCGATCAGCACGCCGCTCACGAAGCGGACTCCTCACGACGACGTCGAACAGGCTTCATGTCGGGCGTCGATCCACCCAGCGCAATCAGCCGCTTGGCGGCTTGCACCTGAATGAACGTCTTGAAGACTTCGCGGAAGATGTCCGCACGGTCCATGTTGGGCCTTTCGGGATCTGGTGCAACGGCGCGGGCCGCATGCGCCTTCTTCTTTCAAGACATGCGCTCTCATTCCGACATCGGCCGGCGCCCGCTTGGTGCCCAGTGCGCCTTTGGCCCTTTCGCGACTGGGGCCACGCGATACCCGAAGAATCCCCCGCACCGACCACGACAGGAGCCCCCCCGATGGACAGTTCCACCACCCCCTTGATCTCGCGACGCGATGCCCTCATCGCCGGCGCCGGTGCCGCTGCCGCGGCGGCGGTGTCGCCTTCCGCATCCGCGGCGCCCGCGCCCGCCCCGGCCGTGCCGTCGGATGCCGCCATCCCCCGGATGAAGCTCTCGCTGACCGTCAACGGCCAGGCCCACGCGCTCGAACTCGATACCCGCACGACCCTGCTCGACGCGCTGCGCGAGCACCTGAACCTGACCGGCACCAAGAAGGGCTGCGACCACGGCCAGTGCGGCGCCTGCACGGTGATCGCGGATGGCCGCCGCATCAATGCCTGCCTGACGCTGGCCGTCATGCACGAGGGCGCGCAGGTCACGACCATCGAGGGCCTGGGCACACCGCAGCGCATGCACCCGCTGCAGGCCGCCTTCGTCAAGCACGACGGCTACCAGTGCGGCTACTGCACGCCCGGCCAGATCTGTTCGGCCGTGGGCATGCTCGACGAGATCCAGCGCGGCATCCCCAGCCACGTGAGCACCGACCTGAACGCGCGCCCGCTGCTGTCCGCCGAGGAGCTGCGCGAGCGCATGAGCGGCAACATCTGCCGCTGCGGCGCGTACTCCAACATCGTCGAGGCCATCACCGAGGTGGCGGGGAGCCGGTCATGAAGCCCTTCACCTACGAGCGCGCGCAGTCGCCCGCGCAGGCCGCAGCCGCGGTGGCCCGTCAGCCGGGCGCGAAGTTCATCGCCGGCGGCACCAACTTGCTCGACCTGATGAAGCTGCAGATTGAGGCGCCGGCGCACCTGGTCGACGTGAACGGCCTGGCGCTGGACCGGATCGAAGCGCTGCCCGAAGGCGGCCTGCGCATCGGCGCCCTGGTGCGCAACACCGACCTGGCCGCCGACGAGCGCGTGCGGCGCGACTACGGCGTGCTGTCGCGCGCGCTGCTGGCAGGTGCCTCCGGGCAGCTGCGCAACAAGGCGACCACGGCGGGCAACCTGCTGCAGCGCACGCGCTGCCCCTACTTCTACGACACGGACCAGCCGTGCAACAAGCGCCGGCCCGGCAGCGGCTGCAGCGCCAGCGGGGGCGTGACGCGGCAGCTTGCGGTGGTCGGCGCCAGCAGCGCCTGCATCGCCACCCACCCGAGCGACATGGCGGTGGCCATGCGCGTGCTGGACGCGTCCGTCGAGACGGTGCGCCCCGACGGGCGCACCCGCGTGATCCCGATCGCGGACTTCCACCGGCTGCCCGGCGACACCCCCCACATCGACACCGTGCTGGAGCGGGACGAGCTCATCACCGGGGTGACGCTGCCGCGGCCGGTCGGCGGCACGCACGTCTACCGCAAGGTGCGCGACCGCGCGTCCTACGCCTTCGCGCTCGTGTCCGTCGCGGCCATCGTGCAGCGGGACGGATCGGGCCGCGCGGCCTTCGGCGGCGTGGCGCACAAGCCCTGGCGCATCGAGGCCGCGGAAGCCGCCATGCCGCAAGGGGCCCGGGCCGTCGCGTCGCAGCTGTTCGCGCAGGCTCAGCCGACCCACGAGAACGCCTTCAAGCTGCCGCTGGCCGAACGCGTGCTGGCCGCCGCCATCGAGCAAGGGAGGAGCTGACCATGAAGTTCGACACACCCGCCACGACCAACCCCATCGACCAGCTGAAGGTCGTCGGCAAGCCGACGGACCGCATCGACGGCCCGGCCAAGACCACCGGCACGGCGCGCTATGCCTACGAGCGCAACCCCGAGCTGCCGCGCGCCGCCTACGGCTACGTGGTCGGGGCCGGCATCGCCAAGGGGCGCATCGCGTCGATGGACCTGAGCGCCGCGAGCGCATCGCCCGGCGTGCTGGCGATCGTCACCGCGCGCAATGCCGGCAAGCTGGGCAAGGGCGACTTCAACACCGCCAGGCTGCTGGGGGGACCGGAGATCGACCATTACCACCAGGCGGTCGCGCTGGTCGTGGCCAACACCTTCGAGCAGGCGCGCGCGGCGGCGCAGCTGGTGCGCATCGAGTACACGCGCGCGCCGGGCCGCTTCGACCTGGCCGCGGAGATGGACTCGGCGCAGATGCCGAAGGCCACCGAATTCACCGGTCCGCCGGAAACGAAGGCGGGCGACTTCGCGGGCGCGTTCGCCGCGGCGCCCGTGCAGGTGGATGCGCGCTACACGACGCCCGACGAGTCGCACGCGATGATGGAGCCGCATGCCTCCATCGCGGCATGGAGCGGCCAGAAGCTGACGATCTGGACCTCCAACCAGATGATCGCCTGGGGCGCCGGCGACGTGGCCAAGACGCTCGGCATTCCGAAGGCGAACGTGCGCCTGGTCTCGCCCTTCATCGGCGGCGGCTTCGGCGGCAAGCTGTTCGTCCGCGCGGACGCGCTGCTGGCCGCGCTGGGCGCGCGCGCGGCGCGGCGGCCGGTGAAAGTGGCGCTGCAGCGGCCCTTGATCATGAACAACACCACGCACCGGCCGGCGACCGTCCAGCGCATCCGCTTGGGCGCGACGCGGGACGGGAAGATCACGGCCATCGCTCATGAGGGCTGGTCCGGTGACCTGCCGAACGGGCAGCCGGAAACGGCGGTCAACCAGACGCGGCTGATGTATGCGGGCGCGAACCGCCTGACGACCACGCGGCTCGCGGTGCTGGACCTTCCCGAGGGCAATGCCATGCGGGCGCCCGGCGAGGCACCGGGCTTGATGGCGCTGGAGATCGCGATGGACGAGATGGCGGAGAAGCTCGGCCTCGACCCGATCGAGTTCAGGGCGCTGAACGACACGCAGGTCGACCCGGAAAAGCCGCAGCGCCCGTTCTCTCAGCGCAGGCTGATCGAGTGCATGCGCACGGGTGCGGAACGCTTCGGCTGGAGCCAGCGCAAGGCGACACCGGCGCAGCAGCGCGAAGGCCGCTGGCTGGTGGGTCTGGGCATGGCGGCCGCCTTCCGCAACAACCTCCTGACGAAGTCGGCCGCGCGCGTGAGGCTGGACAACCAGGGCCGGGTGACGGTGGAGACCGACATGACCGACATCGGCACGGGCTCGTACACCATCATCGCGCAGACCGCCGCCGAGACGATGGGCGTGTCGCTCGACAAGGTGAGCGTGCGGCTGGGGGACTCGGCCTATCCCGTGTCGTGCGGCTCGGGCGGGCAGTGGGGGGCCAACAACTCGACCTCGGGTGTCTTCGCTGCCTGCATGAAGCTGCGCGAAGCGGTGGCGCGCAAGCTCGGCGTCGCGGCGGCCGACGCCGAGTTTTCCGACGGCATGGTGCGTGCCGGCGGGCGCTCGATGCCGCTGGGGCAGGCGGCCGGTGCGGGCGGCCTGGTGGCGGAGGACTGGATCGAGTACGGCGATCTGGACAAGAAGTACCAGCAGTCCACCTTCGGCGCGCACTTCGTGGAAGTCGGCGTCGACGCGACCACCGGCGAGATCCGCGTGCGCCGCATGCTGGCGGTCTGCGCGGCGGGGCGCATCCTCAATCCGAAGGCGGCCCGCAGCCAGGTGATCGGCGCGATGACGATGGGCGTCGGCGCCGCGCTGATGGAAGAGCTGGCGCTGGACAAGCGGCATGGCTTCTTCGTCAACCACGACCTGGCCGGCTACGAGGTGCCGGTGCATGCCGACATTCCGCACCAGGAGGTGATCTTCCTGGACGAGACGGACCCGATCTCTTCGCCGATGAAGGCGAAGGGGGTGGGCGAACTCGGCATCTGCGGCGTGGGCGCCGCGGTGGCCAATGCCGTCTACAACGCGACGGGGGTGCGCGTGCGCAACTACCCGATCACGCTGGACAAGCTGCTGGACCGATTGCCGCCGCTGGCGTGAGCCGCTTCACCGGTCCGCATGGCTGTCGAGCCAGGCGGCAATGGCGGCGGCGCTGCGGAAGTCGTCGCAGGCACGCGCGGGCACGCTCGGGCAGCGCTGGTTCCACATGCGGGCCAGCGCCTGGCCCGGGCCCATTTCCAGGACGCAACGCACCTGGCGCGCCTGGATGTTCTCCATGCATTCGTCCCAGCGGACCGTGGCGGCGATCTGCGCGGCCAGCGCGGCCCGGGCCGTGGCGGCATCGCGGATGCGGTCGTGCGCGTTGCCGAACAGCCGCACGCGCGGGGGGTGGAAGGGCACCTGCGCGAGCGTCTGCGCGAAGCTCTCGGCGGCCTCGCGCATCCAGGGCGTGTGCGAGGCCACCCGGACGCGCAGCCGCGTGCACTGCGCGCCGGCCTGCCGGGCCGCGCGTTCCGCCCGCTCCACCGCGGCGAGCGGGCCACCGAGGATCACGCTGTCGTCCGCGTTGCGGATCGCGAGGGCCACACCGGCCTCGGCGCACAGGGGCTCCAGCCGCGATGCAGGCAGCCCGCTGACGGCCAGCAACCCGCCGGGCGTGCGCGCGGCGCATCGGTCCATGGCCTCGGCCCGCCGCGCCGCCAGCGCCGCGGCGGTGTCGGGCTCGATCACGCCGGCCGCGCTGAAGGCGGCGAGTTCGCCGACGCTGTAGCCGGCGATGGCGGCCGGCGCTGCGGTGAGCGGCGCGAGCTGGGCCCAGGCCGCCAGGGCCAGGCCGGTCAGCAGCGTCTGGGCGTTGTCGTTGCGCTCGGCCCATGCCGGGTCGGCGAGCGCCTGGCGCCAGTCGCCGATGCGCAGGCGCTCGCACGTGGCGCGTACCCGTTCGTCCTCGGCCAGCCAGGGCAGCATCGCGGGATGTTGCGTGCCCTGGCCGGAAAAAAGCAGGGCGAAGCTCATGCGCCCGCGCTGACGCGCCGCACCCAGCAGGCGGCGGCGAGCGTGTCGGCCGCGCCACCGGGCGACAGGCGCCGGCGCACGAAGTCCTCGGAAATGGCGTGGGCTTCCCGCAGCCCCTCGGGCCGTGCGATGCCGCCGCGATCCAGAAAGGCTCGCGCGGTGCGCTGGGCCCAGCGCAGGCCGTCGAGCCCGCCGCGATGCGCGAGGTTGCTGTCGTCCAGCACCGCGATGATGTGGAACAGGGTGTCGAGCCGGGCCTGCGTGGGCGTCAGGCCGCGGGCCAGGGCCTGGGTCAAGGCCGGCACGGCCGTCTCGAACAGGATGGGGAAGGCCCCTGCCGCTTCTTCGGAGGCGCCGCGCAGGCCGTGCCGGCGCGCTGCGATGCCGCCGGGAAGGCGCGGTGGGCGAAGGCTGCGCGCGGCCAGCGCCTCGCCCCAGTGCCGGCGCAGGGCATCGCGCAGTCGCTGCGGCTGTGGTGCGGTGCCGCGCTCCCGGCACACTGCGCCCGCCGCGGCGCACAACAGGCCGAGCATGAAGATCGCACCGCGGTGCGTGTTGACGCCGCCGGTGGCCGCGAGCATGCGGGCCTCGGCCGCGATGCCGCATTGCTCGAGCAGGGCGAAGTCCGCGCCGCGTTCGCCGGCCTCTGCGATCCGGGCGAAGTAGCGGCGCAGCGAGAACAGGCTGCGCAGGAAGGTGTGGGCATCCATGTCCTCGTGGCTGCCCGCGTCGATCAAGGTCACCAGGCCCGGCTTGGGGGTGAGCGAGAGTTCGTCGTGCAGCGCGAGGGTGGCGGCGCGGCCGATGGCGGCCGGCGTGAGGCCGGAGGGCGCAGGCGCCCGAAGGGCCGCCGTCCTCATGCCGGCATCTCCGCGACGGCGCTGGTGCGCAGCCCGCACCAGCCGAGGTCGTGGTGCAAGGCCACGCCGTCGAGGCGTTTGACGAGCAGGCTGCGCGTGCGCCCGGCTCGCCACGCGGCCCACTCGCGCCACGCCACGGCGGCACCGTCGGGGAACATGAACTCGCCGTCCAGCCGCGGCTTGGCGGCATCGAAGGCCTGCAGCGGCTCGGCGATCTCGTCGGCCCGCGCCGCGTCGTCGATGCCGATCCACAGGTCGAGGTCGGACTCGGGCCGCACGTAGCGCAGGCCGGTCATCTGCTGCCACCCGTGACTGCCGAACACGCGCACGTTCGCCCGCAAGCACTGCAATGCCGCGGCCAGTGCGCGCACCGGCCGTGCCGCCGATCGCGGGAGCAGGCCGAGCACTTCGGCCAGGCGCGGGAAGGCATCGACGTAGAGGACCGCCGTACGCGGCACGCGCAGCGACAGGCGGCGCCGGTCCCACCGCGCCGGTGCGGGCAGACCGAGTGCGATGGCGTCGTCGCAGGCCGCTTCGCCCGGCTGGCGCGTCACGACCAGCGGCAGGCGGTGGGCCGCCCAGTAAGACAGGCAGTCGGCGGCCTGCGCGTCCCAGGGACGCTGCAGGACCGTGCGCCAGCCCGCATCGGTGAGGCGGACGAGCTGGTGGCGACGCAGGCGGTGCATGTCCGTGTTCCCTCGCCGTTCAGGCCGCATCCAGAACGCGTTGCACGACGGCGGCCGCCATCCGGCGTCCGCCGCGTTCGGCGCCGTCCTGCGCACGCCGGTCCTCCGTCGGCGTGTGGGCCAGCGCCTCGCGCAGGCAGGCCTGCAGGTCACCGCGCCACAGCGCGCGCACACCGCCCATGGCCACGTAGTTCCGCACACCCGGTGCGAACACCGGGTTGGATGCCGACAGCGCGCTGAGCTTGTCCTCCGGCAGCTTGGTCACGCGCGCCATGGCGGGAATGCGCATGACGCGGATCTCCGCCTCCGGCAGCGCGTCGCAGGCATCGGCGATCAGCCCCGAGGTGATGAAGCCGCCGGACAGCGCCTGGTCGTACACCAGCCCGATCACGCGGTGGCCGCGTCGGCGCGCCAGGTCGATGCTGGCGCCGAGGTGGGCCATCGCGCGATTGATGCCCAGCAGTTCGTCGCGCCGGCGCAGCTGCTGCCCCTGCGTGTCGATCAGCAGCAGGATGGGCCGGCCCGGGTGCCGGTGGAGGGTGTCGAGCACCACGCGGGCCTGCGCCAGCGCGAGCCGAACGCCGATCGGCGCATGGTTCGTGGTACCGATCACCGTGAGCGGCTCACCGTCGAACATCACTTCGCCCTGCAGGAAGTCATCGGCCGCGCGCATGCCGTGGTAAGGGCCGAAGAGCTGGGTGACTAGCGAATTCCATTGCATCTCGAACTCCTGCCGGTGACCTGGCGTTGGGGGCGCAGGGCGCGCACGGCGTCCACCGACAGCTCCGGGACACGCGCCGCATCGTCGATGCCGAGCGCGCGCCACAGCAGCGCCGCTTCGTCCCGGCCTTCGCTGTCGGCCGGCAGCATGCGCAGGCGCGCCGCGAGCAGCGCGTGCTCCTCTTCCAGGCCGGCGAGGGTCAGGGGCCGTGACGCGCCGATCGCCGCGATGGCGGCGGCGCGAAAGGCCGCGACATCGTCCTCGACCAGCGCATCGCAGTCGCCCGTCAGCCAGCGGTGCTTGCCGCCGGTCGTGCGCCACACCAGGGCCCGGTCGCGCGAGTCGAATTCCTCCACGCCGTGCGAGGCTTCGATCACCTCGGGGCCCGACATCGCGAGCCGGCCGACGTCGCTGCAGACGATGAAGTCGGCACAGCGCGCCACGATGCCCATGCCGCCGAAGCAGCCGTTGGCGCCGCCGATCAGCACGATCACCGGGACGCCCGCGGCGCGCACGTCGAGCAGCGCGCGCATCACTTCGGACACGGCGATCAGGCCGGCATTGGCCTCGTGCAAGCGCACGCCGCCCGACTCGGCCAGCAGCAGCACGGCCGCCGGCCTGTCGCGCAGCGCCCGCTGCAGCAGACCGACCAGCTTGGCGCCATGCACCTCGCCGACGCCGCCGCCCATGAACGCGCCCTCCTGCGCGGCGACGAACACCGGGTGGCCCGCCAGCGTCGCCCGGCCGATCGCCACGCCGTCGTCGAAGGCCGACGGGACGCCGAGCTGCGCCAGGTGCGGGCTCATCACGCGCTCGCCCGGTGGCAGCCATTCATGAAAGCTCCCGCCGTCCAGCAGCAGCGCGAGCCGCTCGCGGGCCGAGCATTCGGCATAGCTGATCATGCTTGTGCTCCGGTGCGGACGTCGGCCACGGCCTGGTCGAGCCGCAGGCTCACGACCGCGGGCGTGGCGCCCATGTCGTTGATCGAGACGCGCACACCGGCCAGCGGATGGCGCGCGTGGAAGTCCTTCATCACGGCCTGCCAGATCGGCCCGAAGCCGCGCGCCGAGGTCTCGACGCGCACCGCGCAGCCGTCGCGGGCGGCCGGCTCCAGCAGCACCTCGAGGTTGCCGGAGCCGACCACGCCCACCAGCACCGGTGCGAAGGCGCCCGCCGGCCGTCCACCGGCGAAAAAAAAGTCCAGGGTTTCGAGCCCTGCGGGAATGTCGCTCATCGTCGGATCTCCTGCTACCAGTTTCTGAAGCGCCTGGGCGGCTGGTACAGGCCGCCGGAGGCGCGGACCAGGTCGCGCATGCTGCGTGCGGCCAGCAGGTTGCGCGTGGCCTGGCGCGGGTCGATGCCCAGGTCCTGCGGCCGGCGGATGACGCCGCGGTCGCGCAGGTTCTCCACCGCGCGCCGGTCGCGCGCCAGGCCCACCGCGGTGTAGCCGGCCACCCCGCGGATGGCCTGCTCGCGCTCCGCATCGCTGCGGCACAGGAGCAGGTTGGCGATGCCTTCTTCGGTGAGGATGTGCGACACGTCGTCGCCGTAGATCATGATCGGCGGCAGCGCCATGCCGGCCTGCTCCTGCAGCGTCCAGGCATCGAGCCGGTCGACGAAGGCGGGCTGCATGTGCTCGCGGAAGGTCTCGACCATCTGCACCACCAGCTTCTGCCCGCGCGGCGTGCCGGCCGCGCCGCCGCGCCCGGCCCGCGCCTCGCGCCCGGCCTGCAGCCACGCCGGGCTGGCATGGCGGCGGCCGCGGGCATCGGCGCCCATGTTGGGTGCGCCGCCGAAACCGGCGATGCGGCCCAGCGTCGCGGTGGAGCTGTTGCCGTCGAGGTCGATCTGCAGGGTCGAGCCGATGAACAGGTCGCAGGCATAGTGGCCGGCCGCCTGGCAGAAGGCGCGGTTGCTGCGCAGGCTGCCGTCGGGGCCGGTGAAGAACACGTCGGAGCGCGCGCGGATGTAGTCCTCCATGCCCAGCTCGGAGCCGAAGGAGTGCACCGACTCGACCCAGCCCGCCTCGATCGCCGGGATCAGCGCCGGGTGCGGATTGAGCGCCCAGTGCTTGCCGATCTTCCCCTTGAGGCCCAGCGATTCGGCATAGGTGGGCAGCAGCAGCTCGATGGCCGCGGTGTCGTAGCCGATGCCGTGATTCAGGCGCTGCACGCCGTACTCGGCGTAGATGCCCTTGATCGCCATCATCGCCATCAGCACCTGGACTTCGCTGATCTGCGCCGGGTCGCGGGTGAACAGCGGCTCGATGACATTGGGCCGCGGCGCCTTGACCACGAAGTGGACCCAGCCAGCCGGGATGTCGACGCGCGGCAGCGTCGTGGTCTGCCCATCCACCCATTCGTTGACCTGCGCGATCACGATGCCGCCGGAAAAGGCGGTGGCCTCGACGATGGCCGGCGTGTCCTCGGTGTTGGGGCCGGTGAACAGATTGCCCTCGGCATCGGCCGCCTGCGCCGCGACCAGCGCCACCTTGGGCGTCAGGTCCACGAAGTAGCGTGCGAACAGCTCGAGGTAGGTGTGGATCGCACCGATCTCGATGCGGCCGCCCGACACCAGCTTGGCCAGGCGCGCGCCCTGCGGACCCGAGAAGCTCATGTCCAGCCGGGAGGCGATGCCGTTCTCGAAGAGGTCCAGGTGCTCCGGCAGCGCCAGCACCGACTGCACCATGTGCAGGCCGTGCACGCGCTGCGGGTCGACTTGGACCAGCGCCTTCGCCAGAAAGTCCGCCTGCTTCTGGTTGTTGCCTTCGAGGCAGACGCGATCGCCGGGCGAGAGCACCGCTTCGAGCAGGGTGCCGACGGCATCGGCGTCGACGCGCTTGCCGGCGAGCCGCGTGCCGAGTGCCCGGGCCGCGCGTGCCAGGCGTGCGGCGCGGTCCTCGGCCTTGGTGTTCCAGGGGCTGGAGTTCATGAAGTGAATCGGGTGGGTCGAATCGGAGGACGCCTGCTGCGGCCTACAGCAACACGAAGAGCAGCCACACCACCACGGGCGCGACCAGCGTGACGATGGCGCCGTACACCATCAGCTGCCGGAAGAACACGTTGCGGTCCACGCCCTTCGCGTTGGCGAGTACCAGGGCGCCGTTGGTGGAGAACGGGCTCACGTCGACGATGGTCGAGGACACGGCCATCGCGGCGATGAAGCCGATGGCGCCGACGGCGTTGTCGCCTTGCAGGAAGGGCACGGCCAGGGGGATCAGCGAGCCCAGCACGGCGGTCGAGGAAGCGAAGGCCGACACCACGGCGCCGACGAAGCACAGCAGCAGGGCCGCCATCAACGGCGAGGTCAGGCCCGCCACGCTGTGGCCGACGAAGTCGATGGTGCCCATTTTCTCCAGCACGCCCACGTAGGTGCTGACACCGACGATCAGCATGATCTCCGGCCATGACACCTGGCCCAGCGCGCGCTTTTGCAGATCGGGCGCCATCAGCGTCAGCAGCAGGCCGATGGTGATCGAGACGAAGCCGATGTCCTGCTTGAAGAACAGCGTCAGCACGGCCAGCGCCAGCAGGCCCAGCACGGTGGCCATCTGGTAGAGGCGTGCGCCGGCGTCGGAGGGGATCGCCGGCGCCACGGCCACGAGCGATCCGTCGGCGGATGCCGCGATGCGGCGCTCTTGCGCGAAGGATTCGGCCTCCGCGTCGCCGAACACCTGGGGCCCGCCCTGTGCGAAGGCGGCGGCATGTGCGCCACGGCGCGGTGCCGGCACGGCGCCGTTCGCGTCCGCCTTCTGGCGCAGCAGCTTGGTGCCGCCCATCAGGAAGAACAGCAGCAGCGCCACGGAGAGGTTGACGCCCAGGCTCGCCAGCATCGTCGCCGTTTCGCTCAGCGGCAGGCCGGCCCGGGCGACGATCTTGTTGGTGATGCCGCCGTAGATGCTGATCGGCGAGAAGCCCCCGCCCTGCGCGCCGTGCACCACCATCAGGCCCATGAGCAGCGGGTTGATGCCGTACTTGGCGGCAAAGCCCAGCGCGATCGGCGCGATGATCGCCACCGCGGCCGGGCTGACGGCCCCCACCGCCGTGAGCAGCGCGGCGATGCAGAACATGATCCAGGGAATGGCCGCGATGCGCCCGCGCACCGCGCGCACCGCGAGGCGCACCAGCCAGTCGATCGTGCCGTTGTTCTGCGCCAGCGCGAAGAGGTAGGTGATGCCGGCCAGGGTGAGGAAGAGGTCGGCAGGGAAGCCGCCGATGATCGCCTTTGCGTTCATGCCGGCGACCAGCGTGCCGACCAGGAAGGCACCGACGAAAGCGATCACGCCCATGTTGATGGGCAGGACCGTGGCCAGCACGAACATGCCGGCCAGGACGTAGATCGAAATCCAGTGGGAACTCATCGAAGCGTCTCCGGTTGTGCGATGTGACGCCGATGAGCACCGTGCGTCTGGGTTCGTACGGTACGGAACCCGTCCGGGACGATCAATGAAGCGGTCCGGTGGACCTTTACGCCTTGCGAAACGATCGAGGGTTAACCCCAATCGGGCAAACCGGGCGCCCGGTGGCCGCCTTTCAGCTCAATTCGGCCTTGGCCAGGCGGCACACCGCCAGCAGCGCGAGCAGGTTGGGATCGCGCTCCCGCGTGCGCAGGAAGTTGAGCGCGATGGTCTGGCGCATGAGGTAGCGGGGCTGCAGCGGGATCAGCTGCACGTTGTGCGGCATCACGCCGCGCACCCGGCCCGGCAGCAGCGTGAAGCCGACGCCGCCGCTCACCAGGTTCATCAGCGAGAAGATGTCGTCCGTCTTCATCACCACCTTGGGCGTGAAGCCGGCGATGCGGAAGGTGTCGACGAAGCCGCTGTAGGTGACGAAGCCCTCGCTCAGGCTCACGAAGGGCTCGCCGGCGCAGGCGCCCAGGTCGATCTCTTTCTGTGCCGCGTAGGGCGAGCCGACGGGAGCGGCGAAATGGATGTCGTCCTGGAACAGCGGCTCGGATTCGACATCCGGTGCGTCCTCGGGAATCGCCATGAGCGCGGCATCGAGGGCGCCGTCGCGCAGCTTCTGCAGCAGGTGCGCATTGGAGCCGAGCACGAGCTCGGTATGCAGCTCCGGCTTGCGCAGCTTCATTCCCATGATGAGGCGCGGGACCGTGCGGCTGGTCAGCGAGTAGAGCGAGCCGATCCGGATGCGGTCGGCCGAGTAGCCGGCGATCTCGCGCGTGGCACGGATGCCCTTGGACATCGTTCGCAGCACATCGCGCGCCACCTCCGCCAGCGCCTGCGCCGCTTCGGTCGGATGCAGGTTGCGGCCCTCGTGCCGGAACAGCGCGCAGCGCATGCCCGACTCCAGCGCATGCAGGGCGCGGTGCACGCTCACCGCGCTGATCTCGAGCTTCTCCGCCGCGCGCGCGAGGTTGCCGGTCTCCATGAAGACCAGGAGGATCTCGAGCCGGCGGAAGGTGATCTCTTCGTCGACGTGGAGGTGCATGATGGGGTCCGTCGCGCGCCCATCCTAAGGCTTGCCACGGCCGTTGAAGCGCGTAGCATCGCGCCATCTCCCAGCGAAGTCCTTTGCCGCCGCGCGCGAGGCCCGCTTCCCACGGCGCCGGTCTTGCCTACGACTTGCAGATCATTTCACTGCTTGTGCACTCGAGCGGCGTGAGGCGGCGTCGTCCGTTCGATTCGTTGGCATGCGCCGCCGAGACGAACTGAAGGAGATGAACATGGTCACTTACGTTGGCTTGATGACCTTCACCGAGAAGGGTATCCAATCGATCAAAGAAACAACCAAGCGCGCCGCCGCAGCCAAGGAGGCCGCGAAGAAGTTCGGCGTCAACATGCGGGAAATCCTCTGGACCATGGGAGAGGTCGACCTCGTGTCGATCATCGAAGCGGATGATGAGCAGGCGCTGGCGGCCTTCAGCCTTGCCATCGCCACGCAGGGCAACGTTCGATTCCATTCACTGCGCGCTTACCCGAGCAGCGAGATGGATCAGATCCTCGCCAAGCTTCCATAGTTTTTTTGCGACCGGATGCCGCCCCTTGGGGGCGGCTTTGTCTTGCCATCGTCGGCGCTATGTGACGGCACCGATTCCGAGAACGGCCAGGATGATGAAGATCACCGCGACGACCAGGAAGATGAAGAACAGGATCTTGGCGATGCTGGCAGCGCCGGCGCTGATGCCGGTGAAGCCGAAGACACCGGCGATGACCGAAACGATGGCGAAGATGATGGCCCACTTGAGCATGCTGAGTCTCCGTGTTGAAGCCTCTGATTGTTTGTGCCTCGCGCGCGTGAAGGAGTAGGGCTGAAACGCAGGGGGACGTCAGCGGCGACGCTCCAGCGTGATCAGCACGCACCGCCACCGCCACCGGCGCCGGAACCGCCGGGGCCTTCGCGCGGGCGCCGTGTTCATGCGCCATGCTGCGCGGGGCTTCGAGCGTGCATGTTCGGATCGAACCTGACCTCGCGCGCCACGATGCCGTGGTTGCCTGATGCGCCGATGACCTCAAGAGGCGCATGGTGCCCCCGACAGGAATCGAACCTGTATCTGAGTCTTAGGAGGACCCCGTTCTATCCATTGAACTACAGGGACGGGTGGGCGGTCGCGACTTTACCAGTTCGTGGACCTCAGTCGTACTTCACCGTGTAGATGAGGTCGATGCCGCTCTGCTGCCCGGCCTGCCCGCGCAAGGTGAGGCGCCGGGTGAGGTCGTAGAAGACGAACAGGGTGCCCAGGGTGCCCGACAGGCTGCGCTCGTAAGTCACGTAGAAGTCCTTCGACAGGCGCTTACCCAACGTGACCGCAGATTCGCGCACGTCGCCGCCATTGCCCGGGCCCTTGAAGCCGATTTCGTCCAGGCCGAAGCGGCTGGCCAGTCCGCCGCCCGGGCTGCCGGAGCCGAGCTTGCCCAGCAGCGCCAGTGCGGCCTGCTGCAACAGCAGCGATTCGCCGCCGCTGGTGGCCGAGGCGCGGCCCAGGATCACCCAGGACAGGGTCTCGGCATCCGACAAGGGCGGCTCCGAGTAGAGGCGCACGCGCGGCGATTGCGCGGTGCCGGTGATCTGCACGCCGGCACGCTGCGAGATGTTGGGGCGGATCGCGAGGATGTCGAGCGCGGGATTGTCGTAGGGGCCGTTGAAGCGCGCGATGCCGGTCTCCACGTCGAGGCGCTGGCCGTAGGCGCGGTATTGGCCCTTGACCGTGCGCACCTCGCCGCTGATGCGCGGCGGCGCGTCGAGCGCGTTGCTGCGGACGTCGAGCTTGCCCTCGAGCCGGGTCGTGATGCCGCGCCCTTGCACGGCGAAGTCCTCGCCCAGGTCGAAGCCGATGGCGATGTCGGGCGGCTTCGCGGTCTCGGCGCGCGCCCCTCGCGACGCTTCGTCGGCCGCGTCGCTGGCGGCACGGCGCCGGTCGGCTTCGGCGGCCTCGCGGTCCTTGGCGGCCGAGCGCACGACCACGTCGCTGCCGAGGCTGGGTGCGGTCTCGTCAGGGAGGATGATGACGGCGCGGTCGGTCTGGAGGTTGCCGCGTACGGTGAACCGGCCGTTGTCCAGGCGTGTCTGCAGATCGCCCGAGAGCGTGACCTGGCGGTCGGCGCGCACCAGCACGCGCAGCTTGCGCAGCTGGGTCTGCACGGCCAGGCGGATGCCGGTGCCGTCGGCCGGCGCCGGGCCCCAGCTCAGCTCGCCGCGCGCCGACAGGCTGCCGCCGTCGCTCGCAGCCTCGCTGGCTGCTGTGCTGAGGTTGCCGCTCTGGCCCGGGATGCGGGTGGCGCTGCCGGTGCCGCCCTTGAGGCTGAATTCGGTGATCTCGATGCGCTCGCCGGTGAGCGAGGCGCGCAGGCGGCCGTCGCGCAGGTCCAGGCCTTCGACCAGGGCGCGCAGCGCGAGTTTGTCGGCCACCAGCGTGCCGTTCCAGCGGGGCAGGGCGCGGTTGCCGGAAAGGGTGGCGTCGGCTTCCAGGGTACCGGCGATGCGCCAGCCCGGCGGCGCCAGCATGGACCAGACGCCGAGGTTGGGCAGGCGTGCGCTGACCTTCCCGGCGAGGGGCGCATCGGTTGCCCACTGCCAGCCGCCGGCGCGCTGCTGCACCCGGGTGCTGGCCTCGGCGCGGATCTGGCCGGCGCGTTCGCTGTCCCAGGCCACGGTGGCGCGCACGGTGTCGCCCTCGGCATCGAGGCCGAACTCGGCCTGGCGCAGGCCCGCCGGCGTACCGGCGCCTTCGCCGGAAGCGTTCATCGTGCGTTCGCTGGCGGTGCCGGTGCCACGACTGGTGATACGGGTGACGAGGGCGGTCTCGCCGGCCTGCACGCGGATGTCGCCGGCGGCGCGCGTCAGGCGGGCGCGGGCGCGCAGGGTGTCGCCGGCGTCGATGTCCCAGTCGCCGTCGAATTGCAGGTCGCCACTGATGCCCATCTCGTTCAGGGTCGCGCTGCTGCCCAGCGCCTCGGCCCAGGCCATCGGCAGGCCGCGCAGGCGGCCCTGCGACTTCAGGCGGAAGACGCGGGCGGCATCCGCGCCGCTGTGGCTGTAGCGCAGGGGCTCCCAGTCGAGGCGAACGGTGCCCGGAACCGGGCCGCGCAGCGTGGCGCCGGCGGCGGAGGCCTCGACTTCCAGGCGTCCGGCATCGCCGCTCCTCACCGTGGCGGAGAGCGGGCGCTCCATCTCGAGGATCCAGGGGCCGGGGCGGGTGCTGTCATGGGCCTGCACCCGCAGGCTGGCGATCGAGGCCCGCCATTGCCTGGCGCGCTCCACTCCGCCGCTGGCGCGGGCATCCAGCGTGAGCTTCTGCGTGCCGGTGGCGGCCTCGCCCCGGAGCGCAAGCGTGGCCTGGGCCAGGCTGCCGGCGAGGTCGGCGCGCAGGTCGCGCAGCTGGATGTCCGTGGGCGCGCCGCCCTCGGCCGGCGCGGGCAGCCGGACTGCGAGGCGCGGCACCGTGAGCAGCGCCTCGACGGTGGGCTCGGCCTGGCCGCGCGCAGCCGGCTCCCCCGGGTTTCGCAGGCGCCGCTGCAGGGTCTGCCAGCCGCCCTGCCAGCTGGCGTCGAGCCGGGCGCTGCCTTGCGCCCTGGTACCGGCGAACACGGCCGACAGCGCGGGCAGGCCTTCCACCCAGCGCTGCAGGGCGGCGGCATCGTCGACGCGCGCGCGGATCTCGCCGCCGCCGGTGGCGGGTGTGGCGCGGCCCTGCAGCTGCACCTGTCCCCCCGGCATCGAGAGTTTCAGCTCGCCGTTGCCGGCCTGGTCGGCGATGCGCGCCTGCAGCTTGCCGTCGAGCGTGGCGTTGGCGGCGGCGACCTGGAGAGTTCGCAGGTCCAGCACCTGCGTCGAGAGCTGGTACTGGCCGCGGGCCAGGGCCCGGTCGAGGCGCAGGCCCTGCAGCGCCTTGGGGCCGGCGCCGCGCCCGGCCTGCAGGGCCAGGTCGAAGGCCACGGTGTCCTCGCGCTGCCGGGCCTCGGCGCGGCCGCTGACCGGCGGGCCGGCCAGCGCGGTGTGCAGGGCGCCGGGGTTGACGCCGCGCAGCGTGGCCTGGACGTCCCAGGGCGCGGGGGCGGGGCTCCAGCGGCCCTGCGCGTCGATGCGGCCGCCGCCGGCGTGCACGGTGGCTTCGGGCAGGGTCCAGCTGCTGCCGTCGAAGCTGGCGCGGGCCTGCACCTGCTCGACGGGGAGCAGGCCGCTGTCCCAGGGGCCGGGGCGCGCGTTGCGGATGTCGGCGCGGGCCTGCCAGACGGTGCTGCCGGCCGGTGCGCCCGGTGCGCCCGGCTCAGGGCCGGCCTCGATTTCACCGCTCAACAGCGTGCCGGGGGCCTCGGGCCATAGCAAGGCCAGGTCGAGGTTCTGCAGTCGCGCCTCGGCGTCGATCACGGGCTGCGGCAGCCAGGGGGCGAGGCGAGCGCGCAGGCGGGCTTGCATGGGGTCTGCCGCGCCGGCTTCGGCGGGCCGGACCTCGGCCTCCACTGCCAGGCGCGCGTCGGTGGTGGCGAGCGTGCCCCTGGCGCTGGCCTGGGCCAGCAGGTCGATGGCGCGGTCTTCGGCCAGTGGCGCGCGGATGCGGCCTTCGAGCGCGGCGTCGAGGGCCATCGGTGCCGGGCCCTGCAGCGTGACGCGTGCGCCGTAGTGGCCCTCGGCAATGTCCACGCCGTCGACCACGAGCCGGTGTTCGTCGCCCTCGTAGCGGTAGCTGCCGGCCAGATTCCCGGCCTTCAGCGCGGGCGGGCCGGCCCACTGCAATTCGTCGATGCGGAAGGGCAGCTCCACCGTCACGGGAAGCACGATGGGGGAGAGGGGCTCGAGGGGCTTGTCCTCCTTCGGCCCGCGCGGCTCGATGAGCACCTGCGCCGCATGCACCTCGCCCAGCTTCACCTTGCGCTCGAGCAGTGGCGGCAGCGTCCAGCCGATGGTGGCATCGCGCACCTCCACGGCCAGGCTCTCGCTCTGCCAGCGCAGCCAGCCGATGCGGCCCCCGGCGCGGATCGAGCCCCGCACCTCGCGGCTTTCCAGGCTCTGGCCGGCCGGCAGGTAGCGCGCCGCCCGGGCCAGCGCGAAAGCCAGGGACTCGCTGGTGCCCAGCCACCACCAGGCGCCGGCGACGAGCACGCCCACCAGCACGATCAGGCCGAGCAGGCTCCAGGCCAGCGCGTGCAGGGCGCGGCGGGCCCGCGAGCGCCGGGGCGGGGAAGAGGAGGGCGGCGCGTCCGGCTGCATCGTCAGAAGGTGAATCCGAGCCGCAGGTGGAGCCTGAACTTCTTCGTGTCCACACCGTAGGCCAGGTCGCCCTGCACCGGCCCCACCGGGCTGCGCCAGCGCGCGCCCACGCCCAGGCCGACCTTGGTTTTGAGATCGCCTGGCCGGTCCGCGACGGCGCCCGCATCGACGAACACGACGCTTTCCCAGTCGGTCGGCTTGCCCTGGTGGATGTAGGGCTGCTGCCATTCGACGCTGGCCACCGTCATGTAGCGCCCCGCGACGATCTGGCCGTCGGCGCGCTCGGTGCCGATCTGCCGGTAACCGTAGCCGCGCACGGTGGTGTCGCCGCCGGTCAGGAACATCAGGGTGGAAGGGATCTGGGCCCGGTCCTGGGCGACCACGGCGCCGGCCTCCGCACGCAGCTGCAGGCGCCCGCGGCGCGCTTCGCTGGCCCTGTCCCCCTCCTCGGCACGGCCCAACGGAATGATGCCGAGCCAGCGGCCATAGACGCGGGTGAAAGGCAGGCGTTCGCCGGTCAAGGTATAGCCCGCGCCTACTTCCAGCGCCACGCCATGGCCTCGTGTCGGCGCGCCCATGTCGTCGAAGTAGCGCCCGGTCCAGCCCCAGTTGATCGACAGCGCCGAGGCCGAGGGCGGTGCGTTGAAGCCGCGGTTCTGCGCGTAGTCGTACTGCAGGAAGTAGTTGTAGTCGATGTGGTCGCTGGTCTTGCCGAGGCCGCCGCGCAGCCGGCCGCTGTCGACCTTGTAGCTGCCCGAGGTCTCGCGCTTGAGCTGGCCGGAGGCGAAGCGGCGCCAGCCCTTGTCGTCGGGGATCCCGTTCCACTCGGTGCCCAGGGACTGGGTCTCGCGGTCTACCGAGAGCTTGGACACTGCGCGCCACCCCAGCAGCGGCATGCGGTTGTGGATGTGGTCCAGCGAGAGCCGCGGGCCGCTGTCGGTGGTGAAGCCGACGCCCAGCACCACCTTCTGCAGCGGCGCCTCGCGCACCTGCGCGATCACCGGGGCCCACTGCGGGTTGCCGGCGTCGGTGTCGAGGGTGAGGAAGACCGAGTCGTAGTAGCCGCTGCTGGCCAGGCGCTGCTGCGCGTCGAGCAGTTGCTGCTGGTCGTAGTCGCTGCCGGTCGGCAGCCGCGCGATGCGGCGCGCGCCGTCGGCGTCGTAGCGCTCGCTGCCGCGCACCTCCAGCGGGCCGAAGCGGTAGGCCGGGCCGGATTCGTAGCGCACGCGCAGGCCGGCCTCGGCACGGTCGGCATCGATGTCGGCCCGGCTCAGAGCCACGCTGCCGGTCGGGAAGCGCCTGGCCGTCAGGCTGCGCAGGGCGGCCGACTTGGCGTTGTCCCAGCCGGTCTGGGTGAAGGTCCGGCCGGCGCGCAGGGGCCAGTCGCGGCGGATCGCTTCGCGCTGGTCGGCGGCCTCGGGGTCGGCGGCGATCGGGCCGCTGAACTCGATGTCCACCGCGCGGATGCGTGTCGGCTCGCCCGGCGCCACCGTGATGCGCACCTCGCGCGGCGCCTTGCCCTCGGGCGTTTCCTTCAGTTCGAGGGTGAGTGTGGGCGTGAAGTAGCCGAGGGTGCCGAGCAGCTCGCGCGCATTGGCCTCGGCGGCCACCATCAGGCGCGAAAGCTCGGCCGCGCCGAGGTCGTCAAGCTGGCGGTAGCGCTGGATCTCCAGGTTGCGCACGAGGTAGTCGCGCACGGTGTCGGGTGCCTGGACCTCCACCGTGAAAGCATCGCGGGTGCCGGCCGCACGGTCGCCCACGACGGGGCTGGCCCCGGCGTCCTCCCGCGCCGCCTCGCTGCGGGGCAGGAGGCTGCAGCCTTGCAGGAGAAGGATGCCTGTACAAAGAAACGCCGGCATCCAAGCCGGCGCGAGCCAACGAAGCACCCTGAGCATGCGGTCATTCTGACAGCACGCCCGGCGCAGTCCCGTAGGCGGGGGCCGCGCGGTCCCCCTGCTTGGGCGCGGCCCGCTGGCCTAGGCGCGGCCCGTCATCTTGCGCGCCAGCATCCAGAACGCCGGCGGCGTCAGCATGCGCGCGATGGCCTTGGCGCGATCCACGCGGTGCGTCTTCATGAAGATCGATGCCGATTCGTCGCCGTGCTGCTTGCCGGCCAGCGGGCTGCTGTAGTAGTAGGCCGCTACCGAGCGGCGCGGCCGGCCGTCGGGCGCCTGCAATGGCTTGGTATGGCCGTGGTAGCTCACGGGGCCGTGCGGCAGCAGGATGGTGCGGCCGAACTCGGGCTGCACGGTGGTGACGCAGCGGTCGTGCTTCTTGTCCCAGAGTTCCAGAGCGGAACCCCAGGACGGGTCCCACCCCTTGTTGAGATAGGTGATGAAGACCATCTCGTTCTTCAGCCCCAGGTGCCGGTGGCGGTTGAAGTCGCGGTGCACGGCAAAGGTCGCGCCGGTGCGGCTCTCGTGCAGGCCGCCGCCGAAGAGTTTGGGGTCGGACAGGAGGTAGGGAACGCCGGTCAGCGCGGACAGCCAGTCGATGAACCAGCCGGAATGGATGATGTCGAAGTACAGCTGTGTCGCCGGGGCCAGCGTGGGGCCGAGCACCGAGCGGCGGGTCGATTCATATCGGCTCTTGACCTCGGTCCAGTTCTCCGGACGGGCGTCGAATTCCTCGAGCACCAGTTCGAGGAGCGCGGGGTGGAAGATGTGGTCCAGCACCAAGTGCGGGAAAGGCTGGCCGGCCATCAGTTGCTCGCGCAACTGGGCGACGCGCTCCGGCGCGAAGAGCGATGGGTCGACCAGCTCCATGCGCGGCAGGCGCACGCCGCGGATGCTCACGAAATCGCTGGCGGGCGGAAACCGCGGCTGGGGTGCCGCGGGCGGCAACGGCTGCTCCAGGACCGGCGGGTCAAGCGGCAGGGTGAGTACAGCGGACATGGCAACACCTCCAGCGGATTCGCCTCAAATGCGATTTTTTTGAATCCTTAGGTGTTAAATGTAACTCCCGCTTTCAACTTTGTGACAACTTTTTTGGGATAGCTGGAGTGTCGGAGCTATCACCAGCGGCCTAGGGCGTCCGTCCGATGTGTCCTACTTCGACAGCAAGCGCATGGCGTCCTCCAGACCCTTGAGGGTGAGCGGGTACATGCGATGCGATACGAGTTGTTGCATGACAGCAATACTTTGACGGTATTGCCAGACGCCCTGCGGCTCGGGGTTGACCCAGGCGAACTTGGGGAAGGCGTGGGTCAGGCGCTGGATCCACTCGGCGCCGGCCTCCTCGTTGTTGTATTCGACGCTGCCGCCGGGCTGCAGGATCTCGTAGGGGCTCATCGTCGCGTCGCCGACGAAGATCAGCTTGTAGTCCTTGTTGTACTTGCGGATGATGTCCCAGGTCGGGAACTTCTCGGAGAAGCGCCGGCGGTTGTTCTTCCACATGAAGTCGTAGACGCAGTTGTGGAAATAGTAGAACTCCAGGTGCTTGAACTCGGTCTTGACGGCCGAGAACAGTTCCTCGACACGCTGCACGTGCTCGTCCATCGTGCCGCCCACGTCCATCAGCAGCAGCACCTTGACGTTGTTGTGCCGCTCGGGGCGCATCTTGATGTCGAGGTAGCCGGCGTTGGCCGCGGTCTTGTGGATGGTCTCGTCGAGGTCCAGCTCGTCCTCGTGGCCTTCGCGCGCGAACTTGCGCAGCTTGCGCAGCGCCATCTTGATGTTGCGCGTGCCCAGCTCCTGGCTGTCGTCGTAATCCTTGTAGGCGCGCTGGTCCCACACCTTGACTGCGCTCTTGTTCTTGCCCGCGCCGCCGATGCGGATGCCCTGCGGGTTGTAGCCGCCGTGGCCGAAGGGCGAGGTGCCGCCGGTGCCGATCCACTTGCTGCCGCCCTCGTGGCGTTCCTTCTGCTCCTCGAAGCGCTTCTTCAGCGTCTCCATGAGCTCGTCCCAGCCCATCTTCTCGATCTTGGCCTTTTCCTCGGCGGTGAACACGCGCTCCAGCGTCTTGCGCAGCCAGTCGAGCGGCACTTCCTTGGTGAAGTCGGTCAGCATCTCCACGCCCTTGAAGTAGGCGGCGAAGGCGCGGTCGAACTTGTCGTAGTGCTTCTCGTCCTTCACCAGCGCGGTGCGCGAGAGGTAGTAGAAGTCGTCGAGGCCGTAGGCGCCGTCGGAGTTGGGGCCGACCACGTCGGCCTGCAGCGCCTCCAGCAGGCTCAGGTATTCCTTGACGGAGACCGGCAGCTTGGCCGAGCGCAGGGTGTAGAAGAAGTCGATCAGCATGGCGAATCACTCCCCGCCGCGGGATGGGCGCGGCTTGTCCAGCAGGTAGAGCAGGTGCGCCCGCACTTCGGGCCACTCGCCCGAGCGCAGGCTGTACATCACGGTGTCGCGGATAGTGCCGTCGCGGCGAAGCGCATGCCCGCGGATCACGCCGTCCTTGTGCGCCCCCAGGCGCTCGATGGCGCGCTGCGAGGCATGGTTGTAGTTGTCGGTTCGCCAGCCCACCACGTGGCAGCCCAGCGTGTCGAAGGCGTGGCCCATCATGAGCAGCTTGCAGGTGGTGTTGACGTGCGTGCGCTGGCATCGCTTCGCGTACCAGGTGTAGCCGATCTCCACACGCTTCACCGCGGGCAGGATGTCGTGGAAGCTGGTCGACCCGAGCACGGTGCCGGTGGCTTCGTCGGTGACGGCGAAGGCGAAGCGCTGGCCGGCCTCGCGGCCGGCCAGCGCGGTCTCGATGTAGGCGCGGGTCTCCTGCGGCTCGGGCACCGATGTGACGCGCAGCCTCCACAGCTCGCCGTCGGCCGCGGCGCTGCGCAAACCCTCTTCGTGCGCCAGCGACAGCGGCACCAGCGCGATCCCGCGGGACCGCAACGTGACAGGCTCGACGAACGCCATCCTCAATTCCTCGCTGAACCGTACTTGCGCATGAACCACGTGCGCGCGAGATGCGCGCCGGCGCCGCCGCCCAGGCCGATCAGCAGGATGCCGAAGACAGTGCCGTTGCCGTAGCCGGGCCCGAAGGCGTCGAGGCCGAACGCCAGGCCGAGCCAGCGGCCGACCACTGCACCCACGACGAACAGGACCGCTTGCGCCACGCCCAGCAGCAGCAACTGGCGGGTGGTGGGGCGGCCCGTGCTCATCGGTTGTGGCGCTGCATGAAGACCAGCTTCTCGAACAGGGTCACGTCCTGTTCGTTCTTGAGCAGCGCACCGACCAGCGGCGGCACTGCGACCTTGTCGTCCTTGCTCTGGAGCGCCTCGAGCGGGATGTCCTCGGCCACCAGCAGCTTGAGCCAGTCCAGCAGCTCGGAGGTCGAAGGTTTCTTCTTCAGGCCGGGCAGGTTGCGCACGTCGTAGAAGGTCTTCATCGCCGCGGTCAGCAGTTCCTGCTTGAGGCCGGGGAAGTGCACCGCCACGATGCTCCTCATGGTCTCGGCGTCGGGGAACTTGATGTAGTGGAAGAAGCAGCGGCGCAGGAAGGCGTCGGGCAGCTCCTTCTCGTTGTTGGAGGTGATGAAGACCACCGGCCGGTGCCTGGCCTGCACCAGCTCGCGCGTTTCGTAGCAATAGAACTCCATGCGGTCGAGTTCGCGCAACAGGTCGTTCGGGAATTCGATGTCCGCCTTGTCGATCTCGTCGATCAGCAGCGCCACCGGCTGGTCCGCCGTGAAGGCCTGCCACAACACGCCCTTGACGATGTAGTTGTGGATGTCCTTGACCCGCTCGTCGCCCAGCTGCGAATCGCGCAGGCGGCTCACCGCGTCGTACTCGTAGAGGCCCTGCTGCGCCTTGGTGGTGGACTTGATGTGCCACTGCAGGAGCGGCAGCTCGAGCGAGCCTGCAACCTCTTCGGCCAGCATCGTCTTGCCGGTGCCCGGTTCGCCCTTGACCAGCAGCGGCCGCTTGAGCGTGATCGCCGCGTTCACGGCAAGCATCAGATCCTGTGTGGCGACGTAGTTGTCGGAGCCCTTGAATTTCATGGATGGGAGCTAGAGCAGGGTGGATGAGGGGACCCAACATTCCGATCATCTGCGCCGCGCGATGCGAGTCCGCTGCTGCCTCACGCACGGGACCGCCAGAAGCCCCCGCATATAATCAAATGTTGACTTGAAGAAACCAGTTCTCCACGAGATTGTGCGCGCAAAATGAACAAGTTGTTGTCCACGGTGTTTGCCCTCGCTGTCGCTTGTGTGACGGTCTCCGCCCAGGCCCAGAAGATCACCGGCAGTGCCGAAAACGGTTCGAAGAAGGTTGCCATGTGCGTGGGCTGCCACGGCATCGTCGGCTACCAGGCCAGCTTCCCTGAGGTTCACAAGGTTCCGATGATCGCGGGCCAGAGTGCCACGTACATCGTCTCGGCTCTCACGGCCTACAAAACCGGCGATCGCAAGCACCCCACCATGCGCGCCATCGCCGACACGCTCAGCGAGCAGGACATCGCGGACCTCGGCGCCTACTACAGCCAGCTCGGCGTGCAGGAAGGCGATGCACCCCCGGCCGCCGCGGCGCGCCAACCCAGCGAGCGCGTGCAGGCCCTGATCTCGCGCGACAAGGACAACGCCTGTACCAAGTGCCACGGCGCCAACTTCAACACGCCGAACGACGGCACGGTGCCGAAGCTGGCCGGCCAGCACGCCGATTACCTCTACGTGGCCCTCAAGTCCTACAAGACCGAGAAGAGCATGACCATCGGGCGTTCCAACGGCGTGATGAGCGGGCAGGCCAAGAAGTTCAGCAACGCCGAACTCAAGGAACTCGCGAGCTACGTCAGCTCGCTGCCCGGCGAACTGAAGACGGTGCCGGAGTCGCGCATCCATCACGCGAAGTAAATCGCCACCGAAGTCAAAAGCCCGCTGCGAGCGGGCTTTTTACTTTCGGCGCGCCGGCGGCGCTCACACGTCGAAGAACACGGTCTCGTCCGGCCCCTGCATGTGGATGTCGAAGCGGTACGTCACCTGCCCGCCCGTCTCGCTGCGTTGCGCGATCAGCGTCTGGCGCCGTTCCACCGGCACGCTGGCCAGCACCGGGTCCTGCGCATTCGCCTTCGCCTCGTCGCTGAAGTAGAGGCGGGTGAAGGCGTGCAGCAGCATGCCGCGCATCAGCACGATCACGTTCACGTGCGGCGCCTCGCCGGGCGATTCGGCACCCGGCTTGACGGTGTGGAACACGAAGCGGTTCTTCGCATCGGTGCCGGTTCCCATGCGGCCGAAGGCGCGAAAGCCCATGGCCTGCGCATCTTCCACCGACTGCGGATAGGCCCCGGTGCCGTCGGGTTGGCTGATCTCGACCAGGGCATCGTCGATCGGCTTGCCGTCGCCGTCGATCACCCGGCCCTCGATGCGGATGCGTTCGCCGCGCGCGTTGTCCAGCGCAAGCACCGCGTCGAAGGGCTGGTCGAAGTCGTAGCCGTACTGGGTGGCCGTCAGGCCGTAGGCGAAGTAGGGGCCGACCGTTTGCGAAGGTGTCTGGCCGAAGTTGGACTCGAGTCCGCTCATCATGATGGGTGTCTCCTGGGGGTCAGCGGTTTTCGAAAGGCGTCTCGTCGGCGCCGCGCAGCACCATGTCGAACACGTAGCCGAGCGCGTAGCCCTCTTCGGTGACGTCGAGGCTGAAGTCGGCGATGAGCCGGCTGCGCACCTTCTCCGGCGTTCCGGTGATCATCGGGTCGTACTGGTGCAGCGGGTCGCCCGGGAAGTACATCTGCGTCACCAGCCGGCTGCCGAAGTGCTCGCCGAACAGCGACAGGTGGATGTGCTGCGGCCGCCATGCGTTCGGATGGTTGCCCCACGGATAGGCACCCGGCTTGATGGTGAGGAAGCGGTAGCGGCCCTCGTCGTCGGTCATGCAGCGGCCGGCGCCGAGGAAGTTCGGGTCCAGCGGTGCGTCGTGCCGGTCCACCTTGTGCACGTAGCGGCCGCAGGCATTGGCCTGCCACAGCTCCACCAGCGTGTTGCGCACCGGGCGGCGCCGCTCGTCCAGCACCTGGCCGGTGAGGATCATGCGTTCGCCCAGCGGCTCGCCGTTGCGGCGCGCGTTGCGGGTCAGGTCGTGGTCCAGCTCGCCGATGCTGTCGTGGCCGTACACCGGCTGGCGCAGCTCGCCCAGCGAGGCCTTCAGCGGGATCAGCGGCCGGGTCGGCCCGCGCTTGGCGGTCGACTTGTAGCCCGAGTAGATGTACGAGGGATGGCTGGCCCAGTCGCGCGGGCTGAGGGTAGGCAACGCGCCCTTCGGGGGGGTGGAAGAACTCATGAACTTGTCTCCGTGTTCGTGGGGGTGGGCCGAACTGTATTCATGCGCAGCGCTGATGTAAATTGACGTTCTTGTGATTTTCCATAACCAATGGTAATTGAATGGCGGCCGATCCCGAGTCCTTCCTGCGCGGCGTGCAGTTGCGACATCTGCGCTGCCTGGTGGCGGTGGCGCAGGAGCGCCATCTGGCGCGCGCCGCCGAGCGGCTTGCTCTGAGCCAGCCGGCGGTCTCGAAGACCCTGGCCGAGCTGGAGGCTCTGGTGGGCGAGCGCCTTGTCGATCGTGGGACTGCGGGCCGGCGTGGTATCCAGGGCTTCACGGCGGCCGGTGATCAGCTGCTGGCCCATGCCCTGCGCGTGCTGGACGCGCTGGACGCAGGCGCCCAGGCGCTGATGCCGGCCTCGGGCGCTCGCGTGCAGCGCCTGCGTGTCGGCGCGCTGCCCAGCGTCGCCCCCTCCTTGCTGCCACCGGCGCTGGCCGCGCTGCGCGAGCGCCTGCCCGCGCTGCAGCTGCAGATTCAGACAGGTGCCAACGCCGCCTTGCTCGATGCGCTGCGCGCGGGCGAGCTGGACCTCGTGGTCGGCCGGATGAGCGATCCGCAACTCATGGCCGGCCTGACCTTCGAATTGCTCTACACCGAGCCGCTGGCCTTGGTCGCGCGGGCCGGCCATCCGCTGGCCAAGCGCGCCCCTTCGGTCCAGGAAGTGCTGCAGCAGCCGCTCGTGGTCTACGGCGAGGGCACGATCCCGCGCCACCACACCGAGAGCTTCCTCTCGGGCCTCGGCCTGCGCCTGCCGCCGCCCGTCACGCAGACGCTGGATCTCTCGGTGGCCCGCGCGCTGCTTGTGCGCTCCGACGCCGTGTGGTTCACGCCCGTCGGCGCGGCGCAGGACGACCTGGCCAGCGGCCTGCTGGTGCGGCTGGCGGTCGACACCGCGGGCACGGAGGAGCCGGTGGGCCTGCTGCTGCGCAGCGATGCGGAGCCCTCGGCGGCGCGCCAGGCCCTGATCGCGCTGTTGCGCGAAGCGGGCGGCATCCCTCAGTCGCGCGTGGCCCGCCGCTGAACGCAGGCCACGTAGGCCTCGCCATCGGGCGGGCGGCCGGCGCGCTGGCTCTCCCACATCATCTGGCCCAGGCATTCCATGGCCTCGTGGTGCGCCTCCAGCAGCGAGTCGCGGCGGGCGGCCAGCAACTCGACCGCCTGGCGGATTCCGCGCGGCTGATCGATCGAGCACTGCTCGCTGATCGACAGGTGCATCGAGAGATGAAGGAAGGGGTTCTCGCGCCCGTCCCCGCCGTCGTAGAGCCGCGCCACCGCCGCGTCGGCGTCCATCAGGTCGGCGTGGTACTCGGGGTGCTCGTCGATCCAGTGGCTTGCGATGATCTCCAGCGCCTCCAACGGCAGGCCCTGTCGGCTCTTGGCGTAGACGTCGCAGAAAAAGCGGCGCACTTCTTCCTGGGTGGGATTGAACATGCGCCGAGGTTAGCACCGGCCCCAGGGACACATGACGCACGCGGCCGCTACATTTGCGCCCCATGGACCGACTTGAAAACATAGAGACATTCGTCCGGGTCGCGCAGACGCAGAGCTTCGCCGAGGCGGCACGGCAGATGCGGGTGGCCAAGTCGGTTGTCACCACCCGCGTGAAGCAGCTGGAGGACCACGTGGGCGCGCCACTGTTCCATCGCAGCACACGCGTGGTCCGCCTCAGCGACGTGGGCCAGGCCTTCCTGCGCGACTGCACGGAACTGGTGGGCCGGGCCCACGACGTGATGGACCAGATGCGCGGCGCGCGCGCGGGGCCCACCGGCACGCTGCGCATCCATGCGCTCACCGGCTTCGTGCTGGGCCACCTGGCCGGGGTGTTGCGCGCCTTCCAGTCCAGCTATCCGGACATCCATCTCGAGCTGATCGTGAGCGACGCGGTGGTCGACCCGGTGAAGGCGGGCGTGGACTGCGCGCTGCAGATCTTCCCGGCCGCCTCCACCGAACTGATCTCACGCCCGCTCTTCCCGGTGCGCCGGGTCTTCTGCGCCACGCCGGAATACCTGCGCGCCAACGGCGTGCCTCAGAGCCCGCGCGACCTGCACAAGCATCGGCTGGGCCTCTACTCCGGCTACCCGAGCCGCGACCGCTGGACCTTCCACCATGGGGGCGAGCAGATCACGCTGTACATGACCGCGGCGCTGCTGACCAACAGCGTGCACCTGCTGCGCGAGTACGCGCTGGAACATGCGGGCATCGTCTGCCTGCCGACGCTGGTGGCGGGCGAGCCGATCCTGCGCGGCGACTTGACGATCGTGATGCCCGAGCATCAGCTCTCTTCCTTCTCCCTCAGCGCGGTCTATGCGGAAACCTCGCGCAACGCATTCAAGCTCAAGCTGTTCATCGAGCACATCACGGCGGCCTTCTCGCGCGTGGCGCCGTGGGATGCGGCGATGGTCGAGCGCGGATTGCTGCCCGCCGACCCGATCTCCGACCCCTGAAAGCGAAGGTACTCGTGTGCGTGCCGGGCCGGCTTTGCCCTGTTGCGGGGCGCCGGCCGTTCCGATATAAGCCCGTTGCTGCACTGCAGCAACAGGGGCGTCGGGGGGAGGTCTCCTGCGCCTGATTCCATCCAGATCAGAAAAGGAGAGTCATGAGCAACGATGTCGATGCCAAGGTCGTCCAATTGGGCAAGTACAAGGTCAAACGCGGGCAGAGCTCCGTGTCCGGCCTGTCCTCCGGTGCCTTCATGACGGTGCAGCTGCACCTGGCGCATTCGTCGAGCTTCGTGGGCGCGGGCGTGATCGCCGGCGGTCCCTTCCGCTGCGCGGAGTCCTACCGCGGTGCCGCCCTGCTGGCGGAGGATGCCTACGTGCAGGGCGCCATGTACATCTGCATGAACCCGCTCGTGCCGCAGACCGCCCCGGACGCCGAGCGCCTGGCCGACTGGGCCCGCGAGGCGGCGGCGGCCGGCGAGATCGACGAGGTCGAACACCTGGCCGGCGACCGCGTCTACATCTTCACCGGCAACAAGGACGAGGTCGTGTACTCCGACGTGGTCGAGCGCACGCGCAGTTTCTACCGCCTGCTCGGCGTCCAGGCCGAACACATCGCCTACCACGACGACGTGCCGGCCGGCCATTCCATCATCACCGACAACCCCGAGGATTCGCCGCTCGGCGCCAACGAGCCGCCCTACATCAACCACGGGGGCTTCATGCAGTCGCACGACATCCTGCGCCACATCTACGGGCCGCTGAAGCCGCCGTCGGAGCGGCTGGAGGGCCGCCTGTTCCGCTTCGACCAGACCGAGTTCTTCGGCGGCGAGGCACGCGCCAGCATGAGCCGCTACGGCTATGCCTACGTGCCGCGCGCCGTGGAGGAGGGTGCGCCGGCCCGCGTGCACATTGCGCTGCACGGCTGCAAGCAGGGCTACAACTACGTGAACTACGTCAACGGCCGGCCCGACATCCGCAACAACCCGCCCTACGGCAACCGCTACGTGACGACCACGGGCTACAACCACATCGCGGACAGCAACGACATCATCGTGCTCTACCCGCAGGCCCAGGGCACCGACGACGGCGAGACCCAGAACCCGGACGGCTGCTGGGACTGGTGGGGCTATACGAGCACCAGCTCGCGCAAGCCCGACTACTACTCGCGCAACGCGATCCAGATCCGTGCCATCCACGGCATGCTGACCCGCCTGGGAGGTTGACGATGGCACGCACCCCCACCCGGCAAGGCGCCACGCCATCGCCCAGCCCGTCCTCCGACGCCGTGCCGCAGCCCTCCGGGCCGAACGCGACGCAACCCGATGTGCCGCCCTCCCGCGTGGCAACGATCGCGCTCTCGCCGGCGCCCCTCGTGCGTATGCAGAAGCTGCACCTGATGCTTGCGCAGCTGGGTGCGCGCGGCGCCGGCACGGCCTGGGCCATGGCGACGACCTTGCCCATGCGCCTGGAGCCGCAGGACCTGGTCGAGCTGTCCGCGATGCAGCAGGCCGTGATGGAGCGCCTGCGCAAACAGCACAACAGCTGGATCGAGGGCCTGACGGTGCTGATGCACGAAAGCGCCGAGCAGCGGCACGCCAACACGCTGTCGAAGTACGTGGAGCGCGAATACAACCTGGTCGCCCAGTTCGGCGCGCTGCTCGCGGACCAGGCTTCTCAGATGGCGGGTCTGATGGAGACCATCCAGGTCAACCTCGGCTACTGGGTCGCGCAGAAGCAGGAGCCGGTGTAGCCCCCTGAGTCCGCCGGAGGGATGGCAGCGAGGCGGCTGCCAGCCCTTCCCGATCCAGGGAAAACCCTGCCGATTGACCGCAATCGGCGAACAATGCGGCCCGCATCCGATCCCTACCGCCCGGGCGCTTCGCTTCCTACAGTTCAGCCATCGCAGCACGGCGCTGCCCGCTGACCTGAAGGAGACAAGCCCATGACCGCCACCGCCTACCAGACCCGCTTCGGTTCACTCAAGAATTACGAGAAGGGCCACGTCGAACCCATCGACGACGACGTGAAGCACTATGCGATGTCCAACTGCTTCGACATCGCCAGCAAGAGCAAGCCGTACGAGAAAGTCGTCTTCGGCCAGAACCAGATCTACGTGCTGGAGACCCTTCGCGCCGAAGGCCACTCGCCCTGGTACACCTGCGCGCACGACGAGTTCGCACTGGTCATGGACGGCGAGGTCGAGATCCACCTCGTCAAGCTCGACGGCGCGCAGGCCGTCGCCGACACCGAGAAGAACGGCGCCGTCCTTGTCCAGGGCGAACCCCAGGGCCAGAAGATGGGCTGGATGAAGCTCACGCGCGGCCACCAGGGCCTGCTGCCCAAGAACACCGCGTACCAGTTCCGCACCCACGGCGAACCCGGCGTCATCGTGCTGCAGACCTGCAAGGGCGACCTCTCCGTCGAGCGGTGGGCCGACATCTGCCAGACGCACTGACGCAACAAGAGACAGGAGCCACACCATGAACGCCCCCGCAGAACTCGCCAAGGTCATCGCCTCCCAGCCCGACGCCACCCTCGGCTACAAGGACTTCACCCTCGGCAGCTTCGGCTTCCACCGCGACGAGTACTTCGCTCACATCACCTGGAAGACCAAGGACGGCCGTCCGATGAGCCACACCATGGACGTCGGCAACTACCTGCGCGCGCTGATGCGCGACGTGGCCTGGGGCTTCTTCTACGGCTGGGTCAACTTCGACGACGTGGTCGGCACCGTCAACCACTACCAGTCGGTCGACCTCTATGCCGGCAGCTACAACGGCACCATGAAGGAAGCCGGCATCGACCTGCTGGAGAACTTTCCCACCGCCCAGATCCGCGCCACCTTCGAGGCCATGCTCGACGATTGGACCAACGAGAGCTTCGACCCCTTCGCCGCACCGCAGGAAACCGGCTCGCCCTACGGCCGCAAGAAGGGCAGCAACACCGCCAAGATCACCCGGGCGCGCGAGCTGGCCAAGCGCTGCGTGGGCCTGAAGGACGACCTGCGCCTGCGCAGCGACGACACCGGCGCCCCGGTCAACCGTGCCTTCGCCGATGTGCCTCAGGCCCAGCCCGAACTGCACCCCGAGCCCGGCTTCGAGAACGAGGTTCACGCCTTCAACCTCTTCGGCTTCCTGAGCCGCTCGCAGGTCACCTGGAACCCCAGCTTCACCTCCGTCGTCAAGCACAGCTTCATGTGCCCCACCACCGAGGAGCACATTCTGCCGATCATCCACGGCAACGACCGCGTCGAGTGGTTCTTCCAGATGACCGACGAGATCCACTGGGACTGCGGCGACAAGAACACCGGCCGCCCGATGGCCCGCGTCATCATGAAGGCCGGCGACATGGCCGCCATGCCCGCCTACTGCCGCCACCAGGGCTACAGCCCCAAGCGCTCGATGCTGCTGGTGTGGGAGAACGGCTCTCCGAGCCTGGTCTACGAGATCCAGAAGGGTGAAAGCCCCGAGATCCCCGTGAGTTTTTAGGGGACAACGCGCCGCACTTGCGGCGCGTCCTTCCGAGCTTTGCTTCCAGTTTGAGGAGACATTCATGGCAGACCCCATCCGGTGCGATGCCGGCGCAGCCTCGCGCCGGCGATTCATGCAGCAGGCCGGCGCCGGCTCCGCGGCCGTGGCCGCCGCCACCCTCGGCCTCGGCACGCAGGAGGCCGACGCCGCCACGGCGCCTGCCTTCGACGCCACCTACGACGTCGTCGTCGCCGGCAGCGGCGCCGGCGGCCTGGCCTCCGCGCTCTTCGCCCGCTGGCAGGGCAACAGCGCCGTGATTCTGGAGAAGGCCGGCAGCATCGGCGGCACCACCGCCAAGGCCGCCTTCTGGTACTGGGTGCCGAACAACGAGGCCATGAAGAAGGCCGGCATCGCCGACCCCAAGCCCGACTTCCTCAAGTACGTGGCGCGCCTGTCGAACCCGCAGGGCTATGACCCCAACCACCCGCGCTATGGCTTCAGTCAGTGGGAGTACGACATGTGCGCCGCCTTCTATGACAGCGCCTCGCCCGCCGCGGAGCTGCTGGCCAGCAAGGGCGCGCTGCCGTACCGTCACGTCGCCGAGGTGCCCGACTACTTCGCCGAGCTGCCCGAGGACAAGGCGCCCAAGGGCCGCGTGCTGGTGCCCAGGGACGCGATCGCCAGCATGTCCGACGGCGGCCTGGTGGCCGTGCGCACCATGTCCACCAAGGCGCGGCAGGAAGGCATCCCGATCCGCACCGGCATGCGCGTCACCAAGATCCTGCAGGACAAGACAGGCCGCGTGATCGGCGTCGAGGCCAAGGACGAACTCGACGCCACCGTGCGCCTGCGCGCCCGCAAGGCGGTCATCTTCGCTACCGGCGGCTTCACCCACAACGTCGAGCTGCGCAAGAACTTCCTGAACGGCCCGATCTACGGCGGCTGCGCCGCGCCCAGCAACGAGGGCGACTTCGTGGCCCTGGCCGGTCCGCTGGGCGCTCAGCTGCGCAACATGAACTACGCCTGGACCTGCCCGATCCCGCTGGAGAAGGCGGTCGCGAAGGACGGCTCCATCTCCGGCATGTTCTCGGTGGCCGGCGACTCGATGCTCTTCGTCAACAAGTACGGGCAGCGCAACGTCAACGAGAAGCTGCAGTACAACGAGCTGGCCCAGACCTTCTTCGAATGGGACGGCGCCAAGGCCGAGTACCCCAACCTCGTGCGCATCGCCATCTGGGACCAGCGCTCGCAGCAGCACTCGGCCAGCGCCGAGTACGGCCGCCTCATCGTGCCGCCCGGCACCGACGACCGCCACGTGATCAAGGGCGCGACCTTGCCCGAGCTGGCGCGCGCCATCGACGAGCGCCTGGCCAAGTACGCCGGCGTCACCGGCGGCGCGAAGCTCGCGCCCGAGTTCCTGCCCAACCTGCAGGCCGCCATCGCGCGCTTCAACCAGTTCGCCAAGACCGGCAAGGACCTCGACTTCCACCGCGGCGAGCGCGTCGTGGAGCAGCTCTTCAACGGCGACGTGAAGGAAGAGCCCGGCCGCAGCAACCCGACGATGTGGCCCCTCGCCGAAAGCGGTCCCTACTACGCGGCGCTGGTGGTGGCCGGCACGCTCGACACCAAGGGCGGCCCCAAGACCGACACGAACGGCCGCGTGCTCGATGGCCGCGACCAGCCCATCCCCGGCCTCTACGGCGTCGGCAACTGCGTGGCCTCGGCCTCGGGCCGTGCCTACTGGGCCGGCGGCGCGACGCTCGGGCCGATCATTGCCTTCGCCTACCGTGCCGCCAACGCGGCCCATGCTGAGAGCAGGAGCGCGGCATGAAGACGTCGCTGCTGCTGCCACTCGCCGCGTTCCTGTGGCTGGCGGGGAACCCGGCGCAGGCCCAGTCGGTCGGCCAGCGCCTCGCCCAGTCCGCCTGCGCCCAGTGCCACACCTTCGGCAAGGGCGAGCCCCACGGTGTCGGCCCCAACCTGTACGGCCTGCTCGGCAAGCCGGCCGCGGGCGCCGCCGGCTTCACCTACTCGAAGCAGTACCTCGACGCGATGAAGGGCAAGACCTGGGACCGCGCCCTGCTCGACAAGTGGCTCACCGACACGCAGGCCGTCGCGCCCGGCAGCACGATGGCCTATTTCCAGGACGACCCGAAGAAGCGCGCCGCGCTCATCGAGTACATGCAGTCACTCAAGTGAAGAAGGAGACATTGCCATGGCCCTCACCCGTCAAACCATGACCGACGAGCAACGCAAGTCGGTCGCCCTCGAATACCTCAAGGCCTACGACAACGGTGGCGTCACCTCCACCGGCGGCTCGATCCTCGACCTCTTCGCCAGCGACGCCCAGGTCTACTTCCCCAAGTGGGGCCTGGCCAACGGCAAGGACGAGATCGGCAAGCTCTTCACGGAGGTCGGCAGCCGCGGCAAGTCGATCCGCCACGACTACGCGGGCTTCAACTGGATCTTCACCGGCACCGACCTGTTCGCCTGCGAGGGCACCAGCTACGGCGAGCACGCCGACGGCCCCTGGCGCGCCGGCGTGCCCGAGTGGGGCGCGGGCCGTTGGTGCGACGTGTTCGAGGTGCGCGATTTCCTGATCCAGCGCTGCTTCATCTACCTCGACCCCGACTACGCCGGCAAGGACACGGCGCGTTACCCATGGCTTGCCGCGAAGGCGGGCTGACACTGAACAGGGAGTGCCTCTCACCATGACCCTCGCAGACATCCAGCAGGCTGCCGGCCTCAAGACGCCGATCCGCCACCAGCTCTTCATCGACGGCCGCTTCGTCGATGCGGAGTCGGGCGAAACGCTGGCCACCCTCAACCCGCACGACAACTCGACCATCGCGCAGGTCGCGCTGGCCGGCAAGGCCGACGTCGACAAGGCGGTGGCCGCCGCCAAGCGGGCCTTCCCGGCCTGGAGCCGCATGGCCGCGGCCGACCGCGGACGCATCCTGCTCAGGCTGGCCGACCTGATCGAAGCCAACGCCGAGGAACTGGCACGCCTCGAATCGCTGGACACCGGCCACCCGGTGCGCGACTCGCGCGCGCTGGACGTGCCGCGAACGGCCGCGTGCTTTCGCTACTTCGGCGGCATGGCCGACAAGTTCCAGGGCGAGACCATCCCGGTCGAGGCCGGCTTCCTCAACTACACGCTGCGCGAGCCGGTCGGCATCGTGGGCCAGGTGGTGCCGTGGAATTTCCCGCTCATGTTCACCAGCTGGAAGATGGCGCCCGCGCTCGCGGCCGGCAACTGCATCGTGATGAAGCCGGCCGAGATCACGCCGCTGAGCTCCCTCAGGATCGTCGAGCTGATGGCCGAAGCCGGCATGCCTGCCGGCGTGGTCAACATGGTGCCCGGCCTGGGCAGCGTGGCCGGCCAGTACATCGCCGAGCACCCGGAGATCGCGAAGATCGCCTTCACCGGCAGCACCGCCACCGGCCGGCGCATCGTGGCGGCCAGCGCGGGCAACCTCAAGAAGGTGCAGCTCGAGCTGGGCGGCAAGGGTCCCAACATCGTCTTCGAGGACGCCAACCTCGCGGCCGCCGTCAATGGCAGCGCCTGGGCCATCTTCCACAACCAGGGCCAGGCCTGCATCGCCGGCTCGCGCCTGATGCTGCACGAGAAGATCGCAGATGCATTCCTCGACAGGTTCATCCCGCTCGCGCAGTCGATCAGGCTGGGCAATCCGCTCGACGACGCGACGGAGATGGGCCCGCTCACCAGCGCGCAGCACCGCGAACGCGTGCTGAGCTACGTCGAGGTCGCGAAGGGCGAGGGCGGCGAGGTGCTCGCCGGCGGCAAGGGGCCGGGAGGCGATCTCGCGAAGGGCTGCTACGTGGAGCCCACCGTGGTGCGCGCGAAGAACTTCCGCGACCGCGTGGCCCAGGAAGAGGTGTTCGGCCCCTTCGTCACCGTGCTCACCTTCAAGGACGACGAGGAGGCCCTGCAGATCGCCAACGGCACCGACTACGGCCTGGGCAGCGGCCTCTGGACCGGCAGCCTGCAGCGCGCCCACAAGGTCGCGCGCGACCTGCACGCCGGCATGGTCTGGATCAACAGCTACAAGCGCGTGAACCCGGGCTCGCCCTTCGGCGGCGTCGGCCAGAGTGGCTACGGCCGCGAGATGGGCTTCGACGCGATGCGCGAGTACACGCAGGTCAAGAGCGTGTGGGTCAACGTCGACGCGCAGATCCCGCCGCACTTCAAGCGCTGAACGAAGCACCCATCACCGAAAAAGGAACACCAGGCATGGCCTCGACCGCAATCCGTCTTCTCGCCGCCTGCGGGCTGGCCCTGGCCGCCGCCGGCGCGCCCCATGCGCAGCCGGCCTGGCCCGCCAAGCCCGTGCGCGTGGTGGTGGCCTTTCCGCCCGGCGGCATCGTCGACAACGTGGCGCGGCAGCTGCAGCCGCGCCTGCAAGCCGCGCTGGGCCAGCCGGTGATCATCGACAACCGCGGCGGCGCCGGCGGCACGGTGGCATCGGCCGAGGTGGCCCGGTCCGCGCCGGACGGCCACACGCTGCTGATGGTGTTCGACAGCTATGCGACCTATCCGCTGGTCTATCCCAAGCTCAGCTTCGACATCGCCAAGGACCTCCAGCCGGTCACGCAGATCGCAAGCAACCCGCTGGTGCTGGTCGTGAATCCGAAGGTCCCGGCGCAGGACTTCAAGAGTTTCGTCGGGCTGCTCAAGAGCCAGCCAGGCCGGCTCAACTACGCCAGCGTGGGCCCGGGATCGAGCAATCACCTCACGGCCGAACTCTTCAAGGCCCGGACCGGCACCTTCGTCACCCACATTCCGTACCGCGGCGGCGGCCCGGCGCAGCAGGACCTGCTGGGCGGCCAGGTCGAAATGATGTTCCTCTCCGCCGTGCTCGCGCAGCCGCACGTGAAGGCCGGCAAGTTGCGGGCCCTGGCCCAGACCGGCGCGCAACGCGTGCCGGCCTACGCCGACACGCCCACCGTGGCCGAGAGCGGCTATCACGGCTTCGAGGTCAATTCCTGGGTCGGTCTGCTGGCGCCGGCCGGCACGCCGCGCCCCGTGGTCGACCGGCTGCAAGCCGAGGTGCGCAAGGTCGTCACCGACCCGGCCTTCGACCAGCGATTGCGCGAGCAGGGCCTGAGCGGCATCGCCAGCACGCCCGAGCAATTCGCCGCTGCCTTGCGCACCGAGCAGGACAAGTGGACGCGCCTCGTGCGCGAGCGCGGCCTGAGCCTGGAATAGCGCGAGGAAGAGGGCGGCCATGCGCGCGTTCACCTACACCAGCCAGCCGCAGCGCGTGGTCTTCGGCCCCGGCAGCCTGGCGCAGCTGGGCCGCGAGATCGGATCCCTGGGTGCCCGGCGCGCCCTGGTGCTCAGCACCCCCGAGCAGCGCGCCCAGGCCGAGCGCGTGGTCGAGCTGCTCGGCCCGCAGGCCGCCGGCATCTTCGACCGCGCCGTCATGCACGTGCCGATCGAGACCGCCCGCGAAGCGCGCGAGGTGGCCCGCCGGCTTGGCGCCGACTGCGCCATCGCCATCGGCGGCGGCTCCACCACGGGTCTGGGCAAGGCCA
>NZ_BAABGJ010000058.1:70707-92499 GCF_039541515.1 Variovorax defluvii | reverse complement strand
CGCCGTGGCCAACCCCTACTGGAACCCGCGGCCCTTCGGCCCACCCGAGCGCCAGGCCATCCGCGCGCTGCTGCAGCGGGCCTTCGACGGCGCGCCGCCGGCCTGAGACGGCATCGAATCGGTTTTGTGCAGGCAGACAACGAAGAAGGAGACCCTCATGACCCTCAATCGCAGACAGTTCACCCAGGCCGCGGCCGCTCTCGCCGCCGGCAGCGCCGCGCCACTGGTCTTCGCCGCCGATACCTTGAAGATCGGCTACGTCTCGCCGCAGACCGGCCCGCTCGCCCCCTTCGGCGAGGCCGACAAGTGGGTCATCGACCAGATGAAGACCGCCTTCAAGGACGGCCTGAGCGTCGGCGGCAGGAAATACGCGGTGCAGATCGTGCTGAAGGACAGCCAGTCCAATCCCAACCGCGCGGGCGAGGTCGCCAACGACCTGATCCTCAAGGACAAGGTGGCGCTGGTGCTGACGGCGGGCACGCCCGAGACCGCCAACCCGGTCAGCGACGCCTGCGAGCTCAACGAGCTGCCTTGCATCTCCAGCGTGGTGCCCTGGCAGCCCTGGTTCTTCGGCCGCAAGGGCGACCCGGCCAAGGGCTTCAACTGGACCTACCACCTGTTCTGGGGACTGGAGGACGTCATCGCCAACTTCACCAACGGCTGGAAGACGGTCGCCACCAACAAGAAGGTGGGCGGACTGTTCCCCAACGATGGCGACGGCAACGCCTGGGGCGACAAGGAGCTGGGCTTTCCCAAGCCGCTGTCGCAGATGGGCTTCACCCTCACCGACCCGGGCCGCTTCCAGAACGGCACGCAGGACTTCAGCGCGCAGATTGCCGCCTTCAAGCGCGACAACGTCGAGATCGTGACCGGCGTGGTGATCCCGCCCGATGCCAAGACCTTCCTCACCCAGGCGCGGCAGCAGGGCTTCAAGCCCAAGGTCATCACGCTGGGCAAGGCGCTGTTGTTCCCCGGCGCGATCGAGGCGCTGGGCGACCTGGGCGAGGGCCTGTCCACCGAGGTGTGGTGGAGCCCCTCCCATCCCTTCACCTCCAGCCTGACGAAGCAAAGCGCGAAGTCGCTGGCCGAGGCCTACGAGGCCGGCGCGAAGAAGCAGTGGACCCAGCCCATCGGCTTCGCGCACGCGCTCTTCGAAGTCGCGGCCAATGCGCTCGGCCGGGCCAAGTCGGTCAAGGCTGGCGACGTGCGCGACGCCGTCGCCGCGACCTCGCTGGACACCGTGGTCGGCCCGGTGAAGTGGGGCGGCCAGGGCCCGTTCAAGAACGTCAGCAAGACGCCGCTGGTGCTGGGCCAGTGGGGCAAGGGGCAGAAGTACAAGTACGAGCTGACCCTGGTCAACAACGAGGCCGCGAAGAACATTCCCACGAGCGGCACGCTGAAGCTGTTGTGAACGGGCGCCTGCGATGACTCTTCTCGCGCTCCATGGTGTTCGCAAGTCCTACGGGGCGCTCAAGGTCACCGACGACATCACGCTCTCGGTGAAGGAGGGCGAGACCCTGGGCATCCTCGGGCCGAACGGCGCGGGCAAGACCACGCTGTTCAACCTGATCTCCGGTGACGTTCGCGTGGACGCCGGCCGGGTGGAATACGAGGGCCGCGACGTCACCGGCCTCAAGCCGCACCAGCGCTGCCATGCCGGCATCGGCCGCAGCTACCAGGTGCCGCAGCCCTTCGGCAACATGAGCGTGTTCGAGAACCTGGTCACGGCCGCCTGCTTCGGCGGCGGCCAGGCCGAGCGCGAGGCCTGGCGGACCGCGCACGAGGTGCTGGCCGAGACCGGCCTGATGGCCCACGCCAACAAGCCGGCCGGCGGCCTCACGCTCCTGAACCGCAAGCGGCTGGAGCTGGCGCGCGCGCTGGCCACGCGGCCGAAGCTGCTGCTGCTCGACGAGATCGCCGGCGGCCTCACCGAGCCGGAGGCGAAGGAGCTGGTCGCGGAACTCCAGCGCATCAAGGCGCGCGGCGTGACCATGATCTGGATCGAGCACGTGGTGCATGCGCTGCTGTCGCTGGCCGACCGCCTCTTCGTCATCAACTTCGGGCAGAAGCTGGCCGAGGGCGAGCCGCGCGCGGTGATGAACGATGCGCAGGTGCGGCGTGTGTACATGGGGATGGAAGCATGACGGCCTTGCTCGAGTCCCACGGCCTCCAGGCCTTCTACGGCGACGCCCAGGCCCTCTTCGGCGTCGACGTCTCGCTCGCGCAGGGCGAACTGGTCGCCATCATCGGCGCCAACGGCGCAGGCAAGTCCACGCTGCTCAAATGCCTCACCGGCCTGGTGCGCGCGCCGCGCGAGGCCGTGCGCTTCAAGGGCGATCCGATCGGCGGCCTGCCGCCCGGCGAGATCGTCAAGCGCGGTCTGGCGATGGTGCCCGAAGGGCGCCGCCTCTTCCCCAGCCTGAGCGTGGAAGAGAACCTGCTGATCGGCGGCCTGGCCGGCCGCAAGGGGCCGTGGAACCTGCAGCGCCTCTATGCCCTGTTTCCCATCCTGGCCGAGAAGCGCGACAACCCCGGCACCGCCCTCTCCGGAGGGCAGCAGCAGATGGTGGCGCTGGGCCGCGCGCTGATGAGCAACCCCGAGCTGCTGCTGTGCGACGAACTCTCGCTGGGCCTGGCGCCGATCGTCATCCGCGAGATCTACGCCGCCATGCCGGCCATCACCGGCGAGGGCATGACGGTGGTGATCGTCGAGCAGGATGTCACCATGGCGCAGCGCGTGTCGCAGCGCATCTATTGCCTGCAGGAGGGCCGTGTGTCGCTCACGGGCCGCTCCGACGCGCTCTCGCGCGAGCAGATCTCCCAAGCCTATTTCGGAATCTGAGAATGCTCGACATCCTTGTCCAAGGCACCCTGCTGGGCGGCCTCTACACGCTCTTCGCGCTCGGCCAGTCGCTGATGTTCGGCGTCATGCGCCTGACGAACACCGCGCAGGGCGACTTCATCATCCTCGGCGCCTTCGCCGTCATCGCCGGCACCGCGCTGGCGGGCGGCGCGCCCTTCCTGACGGCGCTGGCCGTGCTGCCGCTGGCCTTCGGCTTCGGCTATGCGCTGCAGCGCTACGTGCTCAACGGCACCCTGGGCAAGGACCCCTTGCCTTCGCTGGTGGTCACCTTCGGCCTGTCGATCGTGATCCAGAACCTGCTGCTGGAAGTGTTCTCGGCCGACCCGCGTTCGATCGAGACCGGCGGCCTCAACACCCGCGGGCTGGCGCTCGGCGATTCGCTCTCGGTCGGCGTGCTGCCGCTGGTGATCCTCGCCGTCGCCGTGACCGCCACCGCGGCGCTGCAGTGGCTGTTCGCGCGCACCGCGCTCGGCCGCTCCTTCCGCGCCGTCTCGGACGACCGCGAGATCGCCGAGCTGATGGGGCTCGATGCGAAGAAAGTCTATGCCTTCGCGACCGCCATCGCCTTCGTGCTGATCGCGGTGGCCGGCGCGCTGCAGGGCATGCGCACGACGGTCTCCCCTTCCGACGGCCCGCTGCTGCTGCTGTTCGCCTTCGAGGCCGTGATCATCGGCGGCATGGGCTCCTTCTGGGGCACGCTGGCCGGCGCCATGATCCTGGGCATCACGCAGCAGATCGGCTTCCGGCTCGACCCCGGGTGGGGCATCTGGGTTGGCCACATCGTGTTCCTGGCCGTGCTGGTGCTGCGGCCGCAGGGACTGTTCCCCAAGACGCGAGGCTGACGCCATGAGCCGCATGGCCGCTCCGAAGGCGACTACCGCCGCCGAAGGCGAAAGGACTCCAGTGACCCAGAACCCGGTGCTTGCCGCCGCCCCCCTTCCCACCGGCTTCGACGTGGTGCGCAGCACCGCCGCCAGCCGCGCCGCGCTCGGCGTCTCCATCGTGCTCGTGCTGCTCGCCGCCAGCCTGCCCTTGTGGGGCGAATCGAGCTGGATGCGCGAGTTCGTCGAGATCGCCTGCTATTTCATCTTCGCGATGATGTGGAACCTGCTGGCCGGTTACGGCGGCATGGTCAGCATCGGCCAGCAGGCCTTCTTCGGCTTCGGCGGCTACGTGATGCTGATGCTGGGCAACTTCGCCGGGCTCAACCCCTTCGTCGCCATCCCGCTGGGCGCGCTCGCCGCGGGCGTGATCGCGGTGCCCGTGTCCTACGTCGCCTTCCGGCTGTCGGGTGGCTACTTCGCCATCGGCACGTGGGTGATCGCCGAGGTGTTCCGCCTGAGCTTCGCCAATATCTCGGCCGTGGGCGGCGGCTCCGGCACCACGCTCACCGCGCTGCGCGGCATCGAGCGCGCCACGCGCGAGAGCGTCACCTACTGGATGGCGCTGGCCTGCGTGGTCGCGGCCGTGGCGCTGGTCTACCTGTTCCTGCGCAGCAAGCGCGGCCTGGCGCTGCTGGCGATCCGCGACAACGAGGTGGCGGCCGAGTCGCAAGGCATCCCGGTCGCGCGCATGAAGCTGGCCGTCTACGTGGTCGCGGCCTTCGGCGCGGGGCTGGCGGGCGCGCTGTACTTCTTGGGCAACCTGCGCATCAGCCCCGACGCGGCCTTCAGCGTGAACTGGACCGCCTTCGCCATCTTCATGGTGGTGATCGGCGGCATCGGCCGCATCGAGGGGCCGCTGGTGGGGGCGCTCATCTTCTGGGCGCTCAACAAGTTCCTGAGCGACTACGGCACCTGGTACCTGCTGGGCCTGGGGCTGCTGGCGATCGTCGTGACGATCTTCTTCAAGCAGGGGCTGTGGGGCTTCGCACAGCAGCGCTGGGGGTGGTCGTTGTTCCCGACGCAGCGGGTGCTGGTGCGCGGCGGGATGGAACGATAGCGCCCACGTGGGGGGGCGAGGCGAACCTGGTTCCGGATTGAATATCTCCTGTACTCCAATTGTGCTTACAATTCGGGCTTCACGGGAGCCCGCATGCCAAGGACCGCACAGACCAAAGAAGGCCGACTTCAGATTCGATTGGACGCCACGTCCAAGGGCGTCCTTCAGCGCGCCGCCAACTACCGTCACAAGACCGTCAGCCAGTTCGTGCTGGCGACTGCCCTGGAAGAAGCTGAAAGGGTCGTCCGGGAGAACGAGGTCGCAAGCCTGTCGAGCGCGGACTGGACGATCTTTTTCGATGCCCTGGTCGATCCCCCGCCGCCCAATGCAGAGCTGCGCAAGGCCTTCGCGAAGTACCAAAAGGCGAAGGAGTGAAGCGTCCGCGCCCGCGGTGGCGCATCGAGCCGCTGGACAAAGGCCACGATCGCGCCGGCTTCATGAGCGGGGCCCCGGAACTCGACCGCTATCTTCGTGAGCTGGCGTCGCAGGATGTGCGCCGCGACGTTGCGCGCGTCTTCGTCGCAGTGCAGGAAGGGTCGTCGGCGGCTTGCGGTTTCTATAGTTTGGGGGCTTCGAGCTTCCGGCGCGAGAAGTTGCCCGCGGCACAAGCCAAGCGCTTGCCTCACTACCCGGTGCCGGCCGCGCTGCTCGGTCGCTTGGCGGTCGATGGCTCGATGCAGGGCCAGGGGCTTGGTGCGTTCTTGCTGATGGATGCACTGCATCGAGTGCTGCTGGCGAGCCAGACGCTGGCCGTCCACGCCATGGTGGTCGAAGCCCGCGACGATAGCGCCGCTGCGTTTTGCGGCAAGTACGGCCTTGTTCCTTTTGTCGACGACGCGCGGCACCTCATGTTGCCAATGGCCACCCTGCGCCAGCTCGTGGTGCATTGAACTTCGAAGGTATGGGGCCCGCCAGGACCATCCCGATCATGAAGATCGACGCGCGACATGGCGAAGCGACACGCCCGCAGCCTCGAGGCGATGTGAATGCTTCATTGATTCGATGGGAGCGGTCAAGATCGCTCCCATCCCGACCTGAACGAGACCCGACGAGAGCAAGCCGCATGCGCCTTCATGCCCCTGCGTACCTCCAGGATGCCGAGCCGCCTCCGATGCACGTCCAGCGGGCCGGCACCGTGTCGATGCGGCGCATGCCGAAGGAGGACGCTGGCCGGTGAACGTCGCGGCGCGCCCCTCGCCTGACTTGCCGCGCTCGGGCTGGCTCGCGCTGATGTGCGCCAGCCGCGTGCTGCAGGCCATGATCGTCACCGCCTATGCCGGCGTGCTGCCGTTCGTGATGCGCGACTGGGGCATGACGGCGGCGCAGGCCGGCGCGGTGCAGAGCGCCTGGCACGTGGGCTACCTGAGCTCCCTGTTCGCGGTGGGCCTGCTGGCTGACCGGCACGGGCCTCACCGCGTCTTCATCGTGGGCAGCATGGTCGGCGCCGCGGCCGTGCTCGCCTTCGCGCTGTTGGCGCGCGGCCCGGTGTCGGCGGCGCTGCTGTACGGGGTGGCCGGGCTGTGCGCGGGTGCTTCCTATACCCCGGGACTGCAGCTCCTGGCCGCCAACGCGCGGCCACACGAGCGCGGCCGGGCGATGGGCCTGTTTCTCGCGGCGGCCTCGCTGGGCTATGCGTTGTCGCTGGCCCTGGTGGCTTCGCTCGCGCTCGGGCCGGGCTGGCAGGCCGGGCTGCTGGCGGTCGCCGGCTGCAACGTGGCGGGCGCATGGCTCACCGTGGCGGCCTTGCGTCGCATGCGGCCGGCCGAGGCGCCACCGCCAGCGGCCGCCGCCGGCGCCCTGCGCGCGTTGGGCGAGACCCTGCGGGACAAGCGCGCGATGACGGGCAACTGGGCCTACGCCTTCCACTGCTGGGAACTGCTGGCGCTGTGGGCCTGGCTGCCGGCGTACCTGGTCGCCACCTCGGGCGCGACGGGCTCGATGCAGAGCATCGGCATCGCCATTGCGGCCCTCTCGCACCTGGTGAGCGTGGCCGGCAGCATCCTGGGCGGTTCCGCCTCCGACCGGCTGGGCCGCGCACGCGTGATGATGGCCGCCAGCCTCGCGAGCCTGTGCATGTCCTTCGCGTTCGGCTGGATGGCGGCCTGGCCGCTGTGGGCGCTGGCCCTGATGGCGGCGCTCTACAACATGCTGGCGATCGCCGACTCGTCGGTGTATTCGACGGCGCTGGCCGAGGCGGTGCCGCCGCACCGGCTCGGCGCGGCCTACTCGGTGCGCTCGGTGATGGGCTTTGGCGCGGGTGCCATCAGCCCCTGGGTGTTCGGCCTGGCCCTGGACTGGGGCGGGGCCCGCTTCGGCGCGGGAAGCACGCTGGCCTGGGCCGCGGCCTGGAGCTCGGTCGGGCTGGGGGCGATGCTCGGGCCGTGGATGATCATGCGCTTCGCGCGGCAGGAGCGGGCGGTGCGCCGCGGTGGTCCCGCTCAGTCCAGCTGAAGCCGCACCTTCTGGTTGACGGCGCCCCATTTGGCGAAGTCGGCCCGCATCTGCCGCGCGGCATCCGCCGGTGTCGAGGCGATCACTTCGAGGTCCGCGGCGGCCAGCGTGTCCTTCGCCTTCGGCTCGTGCAGCGCCTTGGCGATCTCCGCCTGCAGGCGTTCGATCGCCGCAGGCGGGGTGCCGCGCGGTGCCGCCACGATCTCGAAGAAGCTGGCGTCGTAGCCCGCGACGCCGGCCTCGGCCACCGTGGGCACCTGCGGCAGCGAGGCGGTGCGCTTCGCGCCCGACACGCCGAGCGCGGCCAGCTTGCCGGCGCGCACGTGCGGGCCGACCACGGGCGAGGCGAGAAAACCGCAGGGCACCTGTCCGGCCAGCAGATCCTGCGTGGCCGGGCCGGGGCCGCGGTAGGGCACGTGGTTGAGCGCGATGCCGGTGTCGGCCATCAGCATCTCCATCGCCAGGTGGCCCGGCACGCCGGCGCCGCCCGAGGCGTAATTGAAGGGCCTGCTTTTGGCCAGCGCGATGAACTCACCCACCGACTTCACGCCCGCGGACGGGTGGCAGGCGAGCAGCTGGTTGAAGCGCGCGAGGTAGGTGACGGGCACCAGGTCTTCCGCCGGCTTGAAGCCCAGCTTGAGGTAGAGGTGCGGATTGACCGTGAGCATGGTGTCCGGCCCCACCAGGAAGGTGTGGCCGTCGGTGGCGCGCGCCACTTCCTGCGCGCCGATGTTGCCTCCCGCGCCCGGACGGTTGTCCACGATCACCGGCTGGCCCAGTGCCTGCTGCAGCCGCGGCTGGATCAGGCGCGCGACGAGGTCGCCCGGTGCGCCGGGCGGGAAGGCGACCATCAGCCGCACCGTCCGGGTCGGCCATGTCTGCGCGCCGGCGGCGAGCGTGAGGCCGGTGAGTGCCGCGGCGAGGGCGGCCTTGATCTTCCTGTTCATGGGTTGTCTCCTTGGTTGTCGAAAATCCAAATGGCTGTTGCGCAGCCCTACCAATGCCCGATCTGGATGCCGGCCTTCACCTCGCGCCGGTTCCACTGCTCGATGTCTTCGTGGCGGATCGTGGGAAACCGCTTGCGCGCGCGCAGCCATGCGAACAGCCGCGCCGCCATCTCGGCGCGAACGCCGGCGTGGGCCTCCGAGCGGCCGAGGTCCTCCAACTCGCCGGGGTCCTGCGCCAGATCGAAGAGCTGGGGCGGCAGCCCCTGGTAGTCGATGTACTTCCAGCGGCGCGTGCGCACCATGGTCATCTGGCAGGCATCCACCGGCTGCCCCGAGGGCAGGCGCACTTCGTCGCGGAAGGCATAGCTGTTCTCGCTGAACACGGCCTCGCGCGGCGCCGCCTCGGCCTGGCCGTGCAGCAGCGGCTGCAGCGAACGTCCTTCCAGCCACTCGGGCGCACCCGGAAGACCGAGCGCGTCGAGGAAGGTCGGCACCAGGTCGATCGATTCGACCAGTTCGTCGCAGACCGTGCCCCGTGTGGCATCGGCCTCGGCGCGCGGATCGACGACGATCAGCGGCACCTTGACGATGGTGTCGTGGAACAGCTCCTTCTCGCCCAGCCAGTGGTCGCCGAGGTAATCGCCGTGGTCGCTGGTGAACACGATCAGCGTCTCGCGGTCCAGCCCGCGCTCGCGCAGGAAGTCGAACAGGCGGCCCAACTCGTCGTCGATCTGGGTGATCAACCCCATGTAGGTCGGAATCACCGTGGAACGCACCTCCTCGCGGCTGAAGCTTCGGCTGGGCTCGGTCTGGCGGAAGCCCTGCACCACGGGATGCTCGTCCTCCCGTTCGGCCTCGCTGCGCTGCGCGGGCAGCACGTCATCGGCGCCGTACATCGCGTGGTAGGGCGCGGGTGCGACGTAGGGCCAGTGCGGCTTGATGTACGAGAGGTGCAGTACCCAGGGACGCTCGCCCTGCTCGGCAATGAAGTCCATCGCGCGGCGCGTCATGTAGGGCGTCTCGCTGTCCTGCGCGGGCACGCGCGCCGGCCGCCCGGCCCAGCGCATCTCCCAGCCGGAGAGCAGCTCTCCGTCGTCGCCCAGCGCCGAGTTGGCATGCTCGTGCCACGGGTTGTCGCCGCCGTGGCCGCGCGCACGCAGGTAGTCGCAGTAGCGGTTGCCCTCCACCTTGAAGCCCGGCGGCCAGATGCCGTCGTCGCGCTCGAAGGGCTCGAAGCCACCCTCCATGGCCAGCAGGCCCTCGCCCTTGGCGGTGTTCAGGGCCAGGCGGCGTGCGCCTTCGAGGTCCGCTTCCACGTGCGTCTTGCCCACCACCGCGCAGCGCACGCCGTGCGGTCGCAGGTGCGCGCCCAGGGTCTTCTGGCCGACCGAGAGCGGGACGAAGTTCCACATCGATCCATGGCTGGAGACATAGCGCCCGGTGTAGGTCGACATGCGCGAGGCGCCGCACACCGGGCCCTGCACGAAAGCCTGGGTGAAGCGCACGCCGCGCGCCGCCAGCGCGTCGATGTTGGGCGTGCGCAGGCGCGGGTGGCCGGCGCAGCCCAGGTAGTCCCAGCGCAGCTGGTCGGCCATGATGAACAGAACATTCCGGACCATGTCGGTCTCCTTTGCAACTGCGGGAAAGGCTAGTTGCCGGGCTGGCCCGATTCAACGAATATCGGCGACCGTTCCGGCAAGCGGAACGCTGGAAAGGACGACATGGGCGCAGACGAATCGGTCCGCAGCGTCTCTCGCGCGCTGACGCTGATGCGCGTGCTGCAGGCGCGCGGCAAGGCGACACTGGCCGAGCTGCAGCGCGAGACTTCGCTGCCCAAGCCCACGCTGTTGCGCCTGCTGCACACGCTGGAGCAGGAGCGCGCCGTCTGGCGCGCCGAGGGCGACGGCCTCTGGCGGCCGGCGCTGCAGATGGTGCCCACGCGCATCCTCTCGCCGGCGCACCAACGGCTGATCGAGGTGGCGATGCCGGTGCTGGAAAGCCTGCGCGCGCGCATCGTGTGGCCCTCCGACCTGGCGGTGCGCGACGGCAGCGCCATGCGGCTCCTGGAGACCACGCGGCGCAATAGCGGCCTGGCCGTCAACCGCGACGAGATCGGCATGGCGATCGGCATGCTGCGCTCGGCAGTGGGCCGCGCCTACCTGGCCCACTGCCCGGCGCCGGAGCGCGAGCGCCTGGCCCGCCGGCTGGCGCGCGAGTCGAAGCGCGCGCCCGACACGGTGTCTGCGGAAATGGAGGCGATCCGCCTGGCCGTGCAGCGGCGCGGCTATGCCACGCGCGACCCCCGCTTCGGCGGCCACGACGAGGCCATCGAGCGCTTCGACGATCAGCTCGCGGCCATCGCTGTGCCGGTGCTGCACGGCAAGGAGGTGCTCGCGTGCATCAACGTCGTGTGGCTCAGGCGCTTCGACGCGCAGGCCCGCATCGTGTCGCGCCACCTGGCGCAGCTCAAGGCGGGGGCGGCTGCCATCGGCGCCCAGTGGTAGGCATCTAGGGCCTGGCCAGGGTCAATGTCCTTCGACGATGCGGATGTCCCGGTCGGCCCCGTCACCGAGTGCGGCGAGCGCCGCCTGATAAGCCTCGCTGTCATGGGCTGCCATGGCCTGGGCGGCGCTCTCGAACTCGATGACCACCGTGCGCTCGTTGAGCCCCGATTCATAGGTCTTGATCGGCATCCCCCGAACGACGAACCGGCCTCCGCCCGCCGCGATGGCCGGCGCCGCCAGCTTGCCGTAGCTGTTCAACTTGTCGGCGTCGCGGACCGAGCGGTACGTCGCGATCCAATAGGCTTTGGGCATTCGATTCCTCGTGTCTCAGGTGCAGGGAGGCGGGCGCGCCGAATCGGAGCGACTCAGCCGCCGAACATGTTCTTCTTGATCTCGCCGAGGTGGTGCTGCATCTCGCGCCGCGCGCCTGCCGCGTCCCGGTTGCGCACTGCCTCGACGATGGCGACGTGCTCGTCGAAGACCTTGGCCTTGGCTGCATCGGTCAGGGTGCGGCGCTTCATTTCGCCCCACTGGGCCTCCAGGCGCACGGCGCCGATCATGGCGTAGACCGCCACGAACAAAGGGTTGCGCGACGCGAGGGCAAATGCGCGGTGAAGCATGTCGTCCCAGTGTTCGAACTCTTCCAGCGTCTTGGCGTGGGTGGCCTGCTTCAGGTAGTCGTACATGCGCTCGATCTCGCTCTGGCTCGCACGCAGCACCGCCTGCTCGATGACGGCCGGCTCGATCATCATGCGAAGTTCCATCACGTCCGAGGGGCTGGCCATGCGCGCGATCGACGCCATGTCCAGTGGCACGGAGTGGTCCGGCTCGGCCGCCGGTGCCAGCAGCGGGCGTGGGGCTGAAGCCGCGGCCGCCGCTTCGCGCACGAAGGTGCCGCGGCCGACCTCGCGCGCGATGAGGCCTTCGTTCTCCAAAGCCATCAGCGCCTGGCGCACGGAGCCGCGCCCGCCGCCGAACATCTCCGTCAACTCGCGCTCCGTAGGCAGCTTGTCGCCCGGCTTCAACTGACCGGTCGCGATGCGGTTGAGGACGTACTTGCGCAGTTCCACGCCCAGTTCCCTGGAGCGCTCGCGCACGTTGAGACTTTTTCTGCTGGCAAGAGGAATCACGGACATGGCTTTTCGCTTCGATGGGGCGATGCGCACTGCCTGGATCGGGGCGCACCGCAACAGCGCGGATTATAGGAGCAACCCATACCTTTACAAAACCAATTGTGGTGGAATTGATCGGTCTTCTACACCCTTGATAGGACCAATGTCATAGGGTAAACGCCATGCTCATGCAGTGCCATTGAGGGCTCACCCGTGTTGACAGCCGATTATTGGTTCAATAAAGTTCATGAATTGGTTCATTAATCGTCAACGACTGGAGCTTTCATGACCAAGGAAATCGTAGATTGCGGCAAGCTGGACGAGGCCATCGCCGCCAAGAAGATCCCGCTCTCCTGCGCCACCAAGGGGAACGGGTTGGTGTTCGTCTCGGGCCTGCCCCCGGTCGACTTCAAGACGGGCGTGGTCGTACGCGGCGACATCCTGGTTCAAACGCGCCAGTCCCTGGAGAACGTGAAGTACGCGCTGGAGCAGGCCGGCTCCTCGATGGACAAGGTGCTGAAGGCCACGGTGTTCATCGCCAACTCCGCTTACTTCAACGACGTGAACAAGATCTACGCCGAGTACTTTCCGCACAACCCGCCGGCACGCACCTTCGTAACCGTCGGTTCCTGGCCCTGGGAATTCGACATCGAGATCGAAGCCATCGCTTTGGCCTGAGTCGAGAGCGCCATGCAAGCCGCCGTACCCTCTGGCGTATCGCACGCCGCCCCGCCCATCCTCGAATTCCGGGATGTCGCCAAGACTTTCGACACGCAGCGCGGTTCCGTGACCGCGCTGCGCGGTATCTCCGTCACTGTGGCGGACGGGGAGTTTCTGACCGTCGTGGGCCCGAGCGGCTGCGGCAAATCCACCCTGCTCAACCTGCTTGTCGGCCTGGAGAAGCCCAGCAGCGGCGCGATCTTCTTCGAAGGCAGCAACGCCATCGACCGCATGAAGATCGGCTACGTGATGCAGGACGACAACCTGTATCCCTGGCGCACTCTGCAGGAGAACGTGGAGTTCCCGCTCGAGTTGCGCGGCGTGGCACCGCGCGAGCGCAGCCGCATCGCACGCCAGTACCTTGCCAAGGTGCAGCTCGCCGGCTTCGAGAACCGCTATCCCTACGAACTCTCCGGCGGGATGCGCCAACGCGGCAACATCGTGCGCGCCCTGAGCTACTCGCCTCGGCTCATCATCATGGACGAGCCCTTCGGTCCCCTCGATGCGCAGACGCGCCTGCTGTTGCAGCAGCAACTGCTGGACATCTGGGCGCAGGAGCGCAAGACCATCATCTTCATCACGCACGATCTGCACGAGGCCATCGCGCTGGGGGATCGGGTGCTCGTGCTCACCAAGCGTCCGGGCAGCGTCAAGTCGGTGCACACGGTAGACATTCCCCGGCCGCGCAACCTGCGGCACCTGCACGAACTGCCGGCGTTCAGGTCGCTGATGTCGACCCTGGGCGACGAGCTCGAGGAAGAAATCATGGGCTCGCAGCGCGAAGTGGAGGTGGCCGCATGAACACAACCGCCGTTGCCAACACCTCTCTCAGCTCATCCAACGCCATGACCTCGGAACGCGAAGCCCTGCGCAGTGCACAGCGCAAGAAGCGCCGCATCGAGCAGAAGATTGCCCTGGTGCAGGTGCTCCTGCTGGCCGTGGTCCTGGCCTTCTGGGAGCTGGCATCCGGCCGGCTGTTCGATCTGTTCTGGGTCTCCCGGCCTTCCCTGATCCTGCAGTACATCTGGGACTTCGTGCAGAAGGACTTCTGGAAGCACTTCATGTTCACGATGACCGCGACCTGGGTCGGCTTCGCCGCCGGGGCCGCGGGCGGCATGCTGGCCGGCATGGGCTTGAGCCGCTCGGCGTTCCTCTCGGCGGTGCTCGACCCCTTCCTCGTCGCGATCAACGGCATCCCGCGCGTCGCGCTCGCACCGCTCTTCGTCGTGTGGTTCGGGATCGGGCTGCTGCCGAAGATCGTGCTGGTGTTCACCCTGGTGTTCTTCGTGATGTTCTACAACACCTACTCGGGCATCAAGAGCATCGAGAAGTCCTTCGTGGACCTCGCGTGGGTCATGGGCGCCAACGACAAGGCCATCTTCCGCAAGGTGGTGCTACCGGCCGCCACGCCCTACATCTTCCTGGGGCTGAAGTTGTCGATTCCCTATGCGCTGATCGGCGCGATCATCGGCGAGTTCGTGGCCTCCAGCGCGGGCCTGGGCTGGAAGATCCAGGTCGAGACGGCGCAGTACAACACCACCGGAACCATGGCGGGGCTGTTGCTGCTGATGGCGATCGTCACCGTCATGAACGCGCTGTTCTCGCTCTTCGAGCGCCGCATGCTGCGCTGGCGGCCGCCCACGCGCATCGGCCAACTCGACGCCTGAACCCCACCCGCCCCACGACTCAACAAACGGAGAGCGACCATGTCGACTATCAATCGGCGGCACGCCGTCAAGACCCTCGCGCTTGGCGCAGTGCTCGGCACGTCCGGGCTGCGGCCCGCCTGGGCGCAGAGCAGGATCAAGGTGACGCAGGCCGTCAGCTCCCTGGCCTACGTGCAGAGCTTCGTGGCCCAGCAGCGCGGGCTCTTCAAGGCCGAAGGCCTGGAGGCCGAGCTGGTCAACACCGGAGGGGGCGGCCCCGACGTGCAGATCGTGCTCGCAGGCCACGCCGAGTTCACCGTCAACGACGGCGCGCAGGTGCTGCCGGCGCTGCAGCAGGGCCAGAAGCTCCAATGCGTGATGGCGCTGCTCAACAAGTCCATCGTGAACGTGACCATGCGCAAGCAGGTGGCCGACAAGCTGGGCGTCAGCGCTTCGATGCCCGTCGCGGAGCGCGTGCGCCGCATGAAGGGCCTGCGCATCGGCGTGACGCGGCCAGGTTCGCTCACCTGGCAGATGGCGCGCTACAACTTCATCACGGCTGGCATGGACCCGGACAAGGATGCCGAGATCACCGGCATGGGGGATGCCCCATCACTCGCCGCCGCACTGCGCCGGGGCAACCTCGACGTGATCTACATCTCGGTACCCATCGGCGAGACGCTGGTCAGCCAGGGCGCCGCCATCACGCTGCTCGACAATTCCAGCGGCGACGATCCCAGCCTGCCTTCCTTCCTGATGGAGGGCCTGTGGGCCACGCCCGACTTCATCCGCAAGAACCGCGAACTGGTCGCCAAAACCGTGCGGGCGTACCGCAACGCTTCGGCCTACCTGGTGCAAAGCACGCCCGAGGAGGCGGCCAAGACCTTGAAGCCTGTGTTCACCGGCCTCGACGACGACGTGTTGCTCGAAGGCGTCAGGCGCGTGAAGCAGGCCGTGTCGCCCACCGGCATCGTGGATGCCGCGCTGATGGACAACACGCAGAAGGTGCTGGAGCTCAACGGCGTGTTGAAGAAACGAATGAGCCTGGCCGAGATGTTCGACCCCTCCTTCCTCAAAGCATGAAACTCCTAAGATTCATCGCGCCCGGCGACCGGGCTGCCGACGCGGCGCGGCTCGGCCTGCAGCGCGGGGACCGCATCGCCGACCTGGGCCAGCTCGCGCGTGACCTGCACGACGAACGCCGACACTGGTTCGAGGACATGCCGGGCTTCATCCGCGGCGGCGCCGAGGCACAGGCTCACGTCGCCCGGCACGGGCAAGCCTTGTTCGAGACGGGCGCTGGGGTGTACGCGATGGGCGAGGTGCGGCTGCTGGCGCCGTTCATGCCGACCACCATCCTGTGCGCCGGGAGCAACTACCACGCACACAACCGGGAGAAGGCGGCGGCGCCCTTGTCGGGCAAGGAGCCGGAGTTCTTCATCAAGACTTCCGACTGCGTCATCGGACCCGGCGATGCCATCGTGCACGACCGGGTGCTCACCCGCAAGCTGGACTGCGAGACCGAACTGGCCGTGGTCATCGGCAAGCCGGGCCGGCATATCCCGGTGGCGTCAGCACTGGAGCACGTGTTCGGCTATTCCATCGTCAACGACGTGACCGCGCGCGACCGCCAGGTGCGGCTGAAGCCGGATGGAAGCGCCTGGTACGAGCTGGGCCGGGGCAAGGTTTTCGACACCTCGGCGCCCTTCGGCCCCTGCGTCGTCACTGCCGACGAGGTGGGCGATCCGCAGGCCCTGCGCCTTCGAACGCGCATCAATGGCGAACTGCGGCAGTCCTCCAGCACGCGCGACATGATCTGGTCGTGCGCCGAGCTGATCCACTTCTTCTCGATCAACATGACCTTGAAGCCCGGCATGGTCATCATCACGGGCACGCCAGCGGGCACCGCCTGGTCATCCGACGCCGAACTGGGCGGGCGCTGGACGCCACCGCCCGCAGGCGATGACGACGAAGCGCTGGTGCCCGCCAAGGGCTACAACCAAGTCGGCGATCTCGTGGAATGCGACATCGAACGAATCGGGGTACTTCGCAACAGCGTCGCTTGAGCCGGCGGGGCCGTGGCGCTGTGCCTGTGCCTCGGTCTTCTCCAACTGACTGGCGCAGCAGCCCACGCGCATCGTCGGCATGTCGCAGGCGGGCCACGGAAGAACGCTTCTTTTTGCACGATCGGGCGCAGTGATTGAGGCGGCACCCGGAAACGTGACTTTCGCCACTTCCCCGGCGGGCTGTAGGACGGTTCAATAGAACCAATTACTGCACCATGTTCACCGCGCTGCTCCATTCCTCCCTGCGCCGCCGGCGCCGCCCCGAGAGGCGGCTACGGCGGCTGGAGGTCTTTGCGCAGGCGCATGGGCAGACCATGCTGATCGACTGCCAGCGCCATGGCAGCTGGTGGTCCGGCGTGGTGAAGATCCGCGAGGCGTCGCAGGACCGGGTGGTGCACGTGTGCTGCGAACTGCGCGCCACGGCCGATGATGCGCTGGGCGACGCGGAGCACGATGCGCAGCGGCTTTTGCTGATGTTCGTGCAGTAGCGCTGCCTTCTCGATCCATGGCGGCCTACCGTCGAGCGGTATGCCGAGAGTGCGCATCCTCGGACCGGCCAGCGCTACGCGCGGCCCGCCAGCCGCCGAGCGCTGGCAATGCTTGCAGCCTCGACCGGCTGACCGTATAGTCGCGCGGCCCCGCACATTGCCTGGTGTCGGGGCCTCGACAACAAACAGGCATTCCCGGAAAGCTGTCACACATGAAAAGTCCATCGCGGTGCGTGCCGCTGCGGGCGTTGATCGCCCGTGTCTCGTCCTTCATCGCCTCGAGCGGTCGCTCGAAGCGCCTCACCCCAGCTTCAACCCCTCGTCGCGCCCGCTCTTCAGGGCCTGCACGAGGATCTGCCGCACGCCACCGCAAGGCCACCGCGCCATCCGCGCCGCCGATCCCAGCCTGGCACCTCTGGCGTCTCGTCGCGATGGTCCTGGCCGCCTTCGCAGTCGCCGGTGCCCTGCAGGCCGGGCCATCGTCGGCAACGCCGCAGATCGGCATCACCACGGCCGGCTTGGCCGACAGCCTCAAGAGCTTCTTCACGCGGCTCTGGAGCCCCGCCACCAGTGGTGCCGAACAGCAGGGCACCGCCTACCTCTACGACGAAGAGGGCAATCTGATCTCGGAGACAGGCACCGGCGGAGCCAACAGTACCGGAAGCACCCAGTACATCTACCTGCCGACGGCGAATGGGCCGATGCCCATCGCAGCGATCATCAACGGGCAGCCCTACGCCGTCCACAGCGATCACCTGAACACCCCGAGAAGACTCACCGACAGCCAGGGCCAGGTCGTCTGGCAATGGGCCTACTCGGCCTTCGGGGACGAGAAGCCCACCATCGCGAAGAACAGGTTCGCGAACCTGGAGGCCAACCCGAATCCCGGCACGACGAGCTTTCCGGACATCACCTACAACGTCCGCTACCCGAATCACTATGCGGATGAAGAGTCGGGGCTGTTCGAGAACCGAAATCGCTTCTACAGCCCCTCGCTCGGCCGCTACACGCAAGTCGATGCGTTTGGACTGAACGCGGGCACGAACCGCTTCGTCTATGCGTTGGACGATCCGCTGAGCGTGTTGGATGACGACGGGCTGGCGCCGAAGAAGCCCAACGGCGCTGTGCCGGGACCGTTCTCGCCCGTGACAGGGGGTGTGATCAAGCCTTCTCCGATACCGGGATGGCAGCCTCTGCCGATCGGCGTACCGGGCCGCGCGCGACTCAGTGGAGCCGCATCGGCAGACTGGGGGCGGGGTGTCGCTGGTCCGATTTGTCAGCCAACCTACTCGCTGGATGACCTTTCTCGTGCCGCTGGCGCGGCTGCCAAGGGTGGGTTTACGGCCGCAGGCAGATCACTGCAGAAACACGGAAGCCGCGATGGTTCAAAGTGGACGCAAGGGGACATTGACGTCAACAAACCTGTACAAGCCAATTCTCGCGGACAGGACCTGGTTGACGATGTATTGACAAGTCCAGGTGGTCAAGTTGTGCCGAATGCTCGAGGCGGATTGGATGCTGTTGCACCTGATGGCCGGGTCGTGCGCTATAACCGCGACGGCACGTTCCAAGGACTGAGAGAGTAGCCATGACCCGATTCACAGTGAGCGTAGGCGACGACCCCGAGCACGAGGATCTGACTGCGGAGATCTACTACGACGATGCCTATGTGGCGATGGTCTCTCAGGAAGCCGGTTTCGACAACGCGATCATCGAGATTCAACCAGGCCCCGACTTGGGAAGATGGTCTTTTCCCATGTCCGAGTTCATCCAGGCGCTTGATCATGCGAGGCAGCGCCTTTGGGAGCTGCGGCGATCCTGAGTTGAACAAGGTCCACAGCGATCAAGTGAACGCTCAATCCAGCGTGAGACCGCCGATGTCCTCGACCACCTTTCCCGAGCGCGCGGTATCGGCGCGCACCAGCTCGTAGGATTTCGCACCCGACAGGCCCGTGGCAACGTAGCCCAGCTCGTTGGGCCGTCTTGTCCGCCGGAGGGGGTGGGCGGTGCAACGGAGGTGCAGGTTGCCGGGCGATACCGCGAAGCTGTCAGGATTGGCATGCGGCCTTTTCGAAGCAACGCAACGCCTGCATGGCTGCAGAGGCCCCTCAGCGCAACATCGCCGACATCGCCGAACAGCAGTTCAGCATCCGCACCGCCGCCTCCACCGACGCCGCCTCGAATCGCAGCTCGCTCGCTCCGCAGCGCTCGAAGCTCGGCCGTTGGCAGAACAGATCGGCCAGCGCCGGCGTCTGCGTGCGCAGGGTGACCATTCGATGACCACGGTGCGCTCGTGGAGCCCCGATTCATAGGTCTTGGTGGGCATTCCCGAACGACGAACCGGCCTCCGCCCGCCGCGATGGCCGGCGCCGCCCCGAGAGGCGGCTACGGCGACTGGAGGTCTTTGCGCAGGCGCATGGCCAGATCATGCTGATCGACTGCCAGCGCCACGGTAGCTGGTGGTCCGGCGTGGTGAAGATCCGCGAGGCGTCGCAGGACCGGGTGGTGCACGTGTGCTGCGAATTGCGCGCCACCGCCGATGATGCGCTGGGCGACGCGGAGCACGATGCGCAGCGGCTCTTGCTCATGTTCGCGCAGTAGCGCCCGCTCCTTCGCTTTCAGCCGGCCAGGAGCCGGCCGTCGAGCGCGATGCGCACGGTGCGCACCGCCAGCACCGCCAGCGCCACGCTCAGGCCCGCCAGCAACAGTGTGGCGATCGCCCACAGCGGCCAGGTCGGCCGGGACTGCGCATACTTCAGGGCCGCATTGGCCAGGGCCGCCATCGGGAAGCTGATGGCCCACCAGCCGGGAGAGAAGGGCACGCTGCGCCGGAACACCCGGGGCGCCAGCACCACGAACATGAAGAGCGCGAAGTAGAAGAGCAGGGCGGCGAAGCGGTCGACCTCGCCCACGAGGTTGGTGTAGGCCAGGAAGCCCACCGCGAAAGGCGCGACCAGGATCATCAGCGAGGGCGTCATCAGCGGCGCCAGCGGCGCGTGCTGCGCCAGTCGCTTGACGATGAGCGTGAGCAGCACCAGCGCGAGCACCGTGCCCACGCCGGCTGCAAGCAGGTTGACCTCGCCGGCCCAGGCCATGGGCATCTGCCCGCCGGTGACCGGGATGTCGAGTGAGGCCACGCCCGGGATGATCCAGGCCGGCACCATGTGTGCGTCGTCCGTCCCGCCGCGCAGCAGGCGCGAGACGACGACGAGGCCGAGTCCGAGGGTCAGCAGCAGGCCGGCTGTCCACACCGTCCTGGCGGCAGCGGCGCCGTAGGGTGCGATGACCGCCGAGAGCAGCAGGATCGAGATCGCGATGGTGCCGAAGAAGTTGCCCGAGACCGGGTGGGCGAACTCGGCGCGCACCGCCTCCGGGTGCCTGGCCGCCTTGACCCCGTAGCCCAGTGCGAGCAGCACGAACACGCCCAGCGCGAGGGCGCCGATGACCTCGCCGATCAGGGCGGGCGCGCCCAGGCTGCCGTGCGCGAGCCGCCAGGCCAGTGCCAACCCCGACAGTCCCATGACCGAGGCGAACAGGTTGACCGGCAGATGGCGGATGGAGCCCTGCGCGCGCGCCTGACGGACGGCGCCGGCGGGAAGGGTGAGAGGTGGGGCTTGCATGGTGCGATCCTTCGGCTGAATTTGCTGATGTGTTTAGTTTCTGCCAGACTCTTTCTGCCGGGGGCGCCCGATGACGGCGCTTTCTGCCAACCAAACTGCTTTTGCCGCCATGCGTATCGCCATCCTTGCCTTTCCCCGGGTGCAACTGCTCGACGTCGTGGGCCCGGCCGACGTCTTCGCCGAAGCCGGCCGCCAGCTCGGCCGGCCGCGCGCGTACCAGGTGCAGCTGATCGGCACCGAGGCCGGCATGCTCAAGAGCAGCAGCGGCCTGCGCCTGGCCGTCGATACCACGGTCGATGCCCATCGCGGAGCCATCGACACCCTGCTGGTGGCCGGCAGCCCGACCATCGACGAGGTGACGGGCGACAAGGCGGTGCACGCCTGGCTGCAACGCCGGTCGAAGACGGTGCGGCGTTTCGGCTCGGTGTGCACGGGCGCCTTCGTGCTCGCGGCCGCGGGCTTGCTGGACGGCAAGCGCGTGGTCACGCACTGGAACTCCGTCGCGCGGCTGGCCGCTGCCTACCCGCGGGCGAGGGTGGAGCCCGATGCAATTTATGTGAAGGACGGCAAGCTCTTCACCTCGGCCGGCGTGACCGCCGGCATGGACCTGGCCCTGGCGATGGTGGAAGAGGACCACGGCCGCGACCTGGCCCTGCGCGTGGCGCGCGAGCTGGTGATGTTCCTCAAGCGGCCGGGTGGGCAGAGCCAGTTCAGCGCCCACCTGGCGGCCCAGACCGCCGAGCGTTCGGCCATGGGGGCCTTGCAGGAGCACGTGCTCGCGCATCTGAAGGACGACCTCTCGGTGCCCGCGCTCGCGGCGCGGGCCGGCATGAGCGAGCGCAACTTCGCGCGCGTGTTCCGCAGCGAGACGGGGTACACCCCGGCCGAGTTCGTCGAGATCGCGCGCATCGACGCGGCGCGGCGGCTGGCGGAGGAATCGGACCTTCCGGTCAAGCGGCTGGCCGATGCGGTCGGCTATGCGAACGTGGATGGATTCCGGCGTGCCTTCGCTCGAAGGCTGGGGGTGGCGTTGGGGGAGTATCGGCGGCGGTTTGCGGGTTGAGCTTCGCCAGGGGGGAAACGGACCTCGCGGGCGCTGCGGAGGCTGCGAGATTCGCGCGACGAAAAGCGAGATTTCCTCGACGGGGTTAGGACTTGTTTTGGTCTACAGTCCGCGCCACGCAAAAACACAGGGAACCCATGAGAACGAAGAGCTTGGCTGCATCGCCAGCGCACGCATCGAGATCGCACGCATCGATGCCGATCGAGCCATGTGCCAATGCGCACGCTGACCTGAAAAGCACCGACATCGAGGGCCATCGAAGCTCGGTGATGACAAGCAGCACGCCGTAGCGCCAGCGCGCTGTCTCTGCCCCGGCCTGGGAAGGCGGGGCATTCCATTTCCATCAAGACACGGGGAGAGTTCCCATGCGT
>NZ_BAABGJ010000058.1:0-70520 GCF_039541515.1 Variovorax defluvii | reverse complement strand
CCAATGCGAACTCCAATGCGACAACGAAGACCCACCTCAGCCAGCGCTCGTCTTCCAGCACGGCGACACGCTCGGGCAGTCCCGTGGCCTTCACCAGCGGTCAGCCTGCGCTGCAGTACCAGGCGGCCGACCTGCCCAGCACCAAGGACCCCGTGCGGCGCGAGGCCGTCAAGGAGGGTGCCAAAGATGTTGGCATTACCACCCGAGGCACAAGCACCACCGGACCCGCCGCCGCCAGCGCCGGCGAGTTCGCCCCCGCCCCCGGGGTCCTGCGCGCCAACATGGCCCCGGTCACCTTCGCCGAGGCCGAGCGCGTGCTGTCCTCGCGGACCCTTCCTGGCAACGTCAACCAGGGCACCACCGCGGCGCGCAAGAGCGACATCGGCAAGCTCTCCACGCGCAGTACCTCCGCCGCCAAGATCTCCGGCGACGCCAGCCCCCTGGGCCCGGCCTCCATCGCCGAACTCGCCCGCTCCCTGCGCAACCACCCGGACCTCATCTACCAGTACGTCCGCAACAACGTCGAGTACTACCCCACCTTCGGCATCCAGAAGGGGGCGCTCGGCGCGGTGCTGGACAACCAGGCCACCGCCCACGACCAGGCCGCCCTGATGGTCGAACTGCTGCGCGCCTCCAGCATCGAGGCCAACTACGTGCGCGGCATCGTCAAGCTCAGCGCCGCCCAGTTGGCCGAGTGGTGGGGCGTGAACACCGCCAACGTGTGCGGTGTCCTGTCTCTGCTCGGCCAGGCCCAGAGCCCAACACGACAACCGGCCCGAGGTTCAGGTACACCGGCCAGCAGCTCCTCGGCGAGCTGGGGCTGTACCACTACAAGGCACGCTTCTACTCGCCGAGCCTCGGGCGCTTCCTTCAGACCGATCCCATTGGCTACAAGGACGACGTCAACCTGTATGCCTACGTGGGCAACAACCCAGCGAACAGGACGGACCCTTCCGGATTGATCGCCCGCGAAGCCGTCGCGTTGGCCGCCGGTCTCGGAGGATCCGTCAAGAGCGCCTGGGACGCTTCGGTCGCGGCGTTCCTGAACGAATCGCTCGCCGACATCGCCCTCAAGAGCATGCAGGGTCTTCCAATCGAGGCAGCCGCTGTCACTGGTGTTAGATTGCTCAAGACGGCGGATGGGATTGCTGATGCCGCAAAGGAAACAACCCTACTTCTCAACGGCCCGATCAGGATGACTGAGAAGGGCATGGCCCACGTGGTTGAGCGGCACACCGTCAACGACATCGCAAAGTTCGCCGATAAGAGCAAATTCAACGAAGCCGAAAACTTGTCGACCTTGATCAGTTCAGGAACGCACCAGCAGATGGTTCAGCAAGCCAACGGCAACTTCGCCCGAACGTGGGATGCTGGCCGATCGATTGGCATCGATCGGGTGACAGGTCAGCAAACATCTGTCATGACCGTGATCACCCGTCCGAACGGCGAGTTGGTCACCGCATTCCCTGGTCGTCCTTAGGAGATTGCTATGTCGCTTGACTTCGCTGTTCTTGGTCAGAACGGATCACCGGAAAGGACAGTCTCTCTGGGAGTAGATCTGCATCATCAACTTCTCACTGCAGCTGCTGCGGGCGGGCTGACGCGCTTTCAAGATTTCGCTGACTACTATAGAGATGCAGAGGTCTCCATCGATGACCTCCCAGATCTGGTTGAGCAGATTCGGGCGCTGCACGATAAAACTGGCTCGGCCGAACTACAGCGCTTCCTTGACGATCTGGGTGGTTTGATAACCTATGCCGTGAATCAACGGAGGGCTCTTCATGCAATAGCAGACTGATGGGCGCGACCCTTGCCGCAAGGGATTGGGAAACCAAAACCCGTTCCATAAGGCCGCAGTCGACCAGTTCAAGAACACTGAGTCGTCGAACGCGGGGCATGCGCTAACCAAACATCCGGAGTTGGTCGGGGAGACAAAAGAGAGTTGCGACAGGCAACCGACGGGAGCGATCAACCATGTGGCCCAAGGGCTCTTAGAGACATCATGCGGAATGGCGTTACGTCGACTCCGACGCTCGGGCGATACGGAACCGCGACGCAAATTCAGGTTCCTGGAGGATTCGGTGCCCGTTGGGCATCCGACGGCAGCTTCATTGGCTTCATCAATCCGTAGAGCTATGACCATGACAACCTCCGGAACCTACCGGTGGCGGAAGACCACGGACATCAATCGCGAGCATGCGCTGTTCGAACTGTTGGACGGTGATGGAGCAGCGCCGAATGTGGTTTTTACAGATGAAGGCGTCTTCGAAGTCGCTTTCAACCCGAGCATCGGCGGCAAGGTTTGGAATGGGGGCAGTTTCTGAAACTGCTCAACGAAGGCAGAGCCCTCGCTGATCGTGATCGATAGTCTGTTGCCGCAAAGGGCGCAGCCGGCGAGGCGCAAATGCGGCTCGCCTACGAATGCAGCTGATGGCCGAGGAAGTAGCCGGCGCACGATTGCCCTCTGAAATCACGGGCTACTCTAGACACGGGCTGAACCAAGCGATCTCTCGTGATGGAGTTGATGTGGCGCCAAGTGCAATACTCGACGCATTGAAGAACCCGCTGAGCACCACCGGCCAAAATGGCGGGCGCTTCATAATGACGGGCAAAGATGCCGTGGTAATTGTCAATGCCCAAGGGAAGGTGATTGCCATTTGGGCAGCAAACGCGGCGGAGATGCGATGACTATGCGTTCAGCGACAAACGAGCGACAGATGCAGTCTTTTGCCGAGAAGGTTCTTGCCGCTCGAAATGCTGTGCCCTTGCTTGCAGAGCGGTTGGCTGGCAATCAAATTACGTCGGACGACCGCAAAGCAATCATTGAAGTGCTTGCCGTCGAGTTGTGCGAAAAGGGCTTCGACGCTGAGTCGGAGCCCAATGCGTACGGGCAAGAGCTTGAGCGGTTGATCGACTACTTGAACAGACCGAACCTGAAATAAAGAAAGCTAAGCTGCGCCTTCTTGTAAATTCGGAATAAACAATGAACCTCGAGGTGCAAAGGTTTTTTGTGGTGTGCATTGCGGCGCTGCTGCCGGCACTGCTTTTGATTGCAAGCGCAGGATACAACGTTTTCATGTACGTGAAGGCCAATCGCAAATTAACAATCGTAAGCAGGATTGCGCAGGAGGCTTTGGGTCCTTTTCGATTCTTTTTGGCAGCCTAAACTCGGCCGATGGAAAAAATACCTCAAAAGAGCGCTCGCTTTTGCCGTTGCCTTTGCTTTATATGTTGGATTTGTTCTGCTCGGGCTTCATGTTTTAATGGGGTCGCGATAAATTTTGATGCTGGCATTGCCAAATATTTCGAAGAAGCCCCAACGACGGAAGCGACTGACCGAAGCCCGCTGCGCAGTTCACACCCCTCATCTCAGCATCGCCGACATCGCCGAGCAGCAGTTCAGCATCCGCACCGCCGCCTCCACCGACGCCGCCTCGAAGCGCAGCTCATTCGCCCCGCCACGCTCAAAGCTCGGCCACTGGCAGAACAGGTCGGCCAACGCCGGTGTCTGCGTGCGCAGTGTCACGGCCACCGGCTTCGGCCACACCAGGGGCCGCGCCGCACCATGCGCCGCCAGGCCCGCGGCCATGCCCTCGCGGATCGCGGTGCAGGCCTGCGCGGGTGACAGCGACACGCCGCTCGTCTGCCCGCTGGCGCGCTTGGTCTGCACGAAGACCGCATGCGGAAACAGCGGCTTCGTCTCCTCGATGAAGACATCGTCCCCGCTGGCCATCAGCACCGGCACGCCGTACTCCCCCGCCAGCGCACCGTAAAGCGCGGCCTCGCCCACCGGTTGCCCGCCAATCTCGACGGCGGCGAAGGCGAAGCTGTTGATGGTGTGGGCCAGGATGCCGCGGCCGCCGGCGCGCGAGTGGTAGCCGACCATGCCCAGGCCATCGACGCCCAGCTCCACGCCCGCCACCATGCTCAGGTAGCGCGGCTTGCCCTGGATCACCTGCGCACGGGGATCCAGCAGATCCGGCGGCATGTTGCGGAAGTCGCCGTGCGAGTCGTTCACCCAGACCTCGGTGGCGCCGCCATCGAAGGCGCCCGCGATCGCGGCATTGGCTTCCTCGGTCATCAGCCGGCGTGCGCGCTCGTACTCGGGGTTGCCGGCGCGCACCTGCTGGGCATGGAAGACGCCGGCCACGCCCTCGATGTCGACGGAGATCAGGATCTTCATGCGGGGATATCGCGGAGCTTGGCAAGCGTGTCGTGAGGCCAGTCGCGCAGCAACTCGGCCAAGGCCGGCCGAACATGACCGTCACGCCCGGTGACGGCCCGGGCACGCCACAGCGCATGCAGGATGGCCTGCTCGACGCTGTCGGCCGCCGCCTGGAACAACCCGTCGAGCAGGCTGTCGTGCAGCAGCGCGACCTCCGGCATCGGCTGTTCGCGCCGATGGGGCACCGTGTACGCGGTGGAGAAGGCGAGCGCGATGTCGCCGCTGCCGTGGCCGAGGAAGGAGCCGGTACGCGCCAGGCCCGCGCCCGCGCGCTGCGCGAGCCGGCGCAACTGGCGCGCGTCCAGCGCCGCATCGGTGGCGAGCAGCATGATGATGGAACCCTTCTCGGCCTCGGGCGGCGCGGCCGGAGCCGCGAGCTGCGTCGCCAGCCGCGCGCCGACCGCATGGCCCGCGATGCGCAGGTGCGGCAGCAGCCCGTAGTTCGCCAGCACCAGCGCGCCCACCGTGTGCAGCCCGGCGCCCGGCGCCGACACGCGGCGCGAGGCGGTCCCGATGCCGCCCTTGAGCGCGAAGCTGGACATGCCCCGGCCCGCGCCCACCGAGCCTTGCGCCACCGCCTCGCCGGCGGCGGCCCGGGCCTGCAGGTAGTGCTCCTCGCGCACCACCATGCGCTGGATGTCATTGAGAAAGCCATCGTTGCACTCGAACACCAGCGGGTTCACCGTGGGCAGGCTGCGGCCGCATTCAGGATTCAGCGCGATGCACTCGCGGATCTGCGCCTGCGCCACCGCCGGCACCGAGAAGGTGTTGGTCAGCGCGATCGGCGTCTCCAGCACGCCCAACTCTTCCACCTGCAGCAGCCCGACGCTCTTGCCGAAGCCGTTGAGCACCGCGACACCGGCCGGCACCCGTTGCTGGTAGGGGTCGCCGCCGTGCGCGCACACGACCGTGACGCCGGTCTGGACATCGCCTTCGGCCAGCGTGGCGTGCCCGACCGTGACGCCGGCCACGTCGGTGATGGCGTCGCGACGGCCCGATGGAAGGTCGCCTATGTGCGGGATCGCCGGCGCCATGTCACAACCTGTCGATCTTGGGGTCGAGCGCATCGCGCAGGCCGTCGCCCAGCAGGTTGAAAGCCAGCACCGTGAAAAAGATCGCCAGCGAAGGGAACAGCGCCACGTGCGGCGCGTTCACCATGTCGGCGCGCGCCTCGTTGAGCATCGCGCCCCATTCCGGCATCGGCGGCTGCGCGCCCATGCCGAGGAAGCTGAGGCTGGCCGCCGTGATGATCGAGGTGCCCAGCCGCATCGTGAAGTACACGACGATCGACGAGATGGTGCCGGGCAGGATGTGGCGCAGCAGGATGGTGCGGTCGCGCGCGCCGATGCTGCGCGTGGCCTCGATGTAGGTGAGGTTCTTCAGCGCCAGCGTGTTGCCGCGCACCAGCCGCGCGAAGGCCGGCACGCTGAAGACCGAGACCGCCACCACCACGTTGGTCATGCTGCTGCCCAGGATGGCCACCACGCCCAGCGCCAGCAGGATGCCGGGAAAGGCGAACAGCACGTCCGAGATGCGCATCACGATGCGGTCCCACCAGCCGCCGTAATAGCCGGCCAGGAGGCCCAGCGCGGTGCCGACGATGGCGCCCAGCACCACCGACAGGAAGCCGGTGGCCAGCGAGATGCGCGCGCCCATCAGGATGCGGCTGAAGATGTCCCGGCCCAGCGGATCGACGCCGAACCAGTGCGCGGCCGAAGGGCCGGTGTTGAGCTTGTCGTAGTCGAAGAAGTTCTCGGCGTCGTACGGAACGATCCACGGCGCGAGGACGGCGATGGCGATCAGCAGCAGCACGAAGACGCCGGCTCCCATCGCCACGTGCTGCATGCGGAACTTGCGCCAGAACTCGCTCCAGGGCGTGCGCACCTTTGCCGCATTGACGGCAGAGGCAGCGGCCTCGGTGAGAGCCTGCGGCTCGGCGGCGGAGATCGGTTCGGCGGGAGGCGTGCTCATGGCCGGCTCACTTGTATCGGATGGTGGGGTTGATGAAGCCGTAGAGAACGTCCACGACCAGGTTGATCAGGATGAACTCGAGCGAGAACAGCAGCACCAGCGTCTGGATGACCGGGTAGTCGCGCATGTCCACCGCGTCGACCAGCAGCCGGCCGAGGCCGGGCCAGTTGAACACCGCCTCCACCACGATCGACCCGCCGAGCAGGAAGCCGAACTGCAGGCCCATCATCGTGACCACCGGGATCAGCGCGTTGCGCAGGCAGTGCTTGAGCACCACCCATTTCTCCGACACACCCTTGGCGCGCGCCGTGCGCACGAAGTCCTCCTGGATCACCTCGACGAAGGAGGCGCGGGTGAAGCGCGCCATCACGGCCGCCACCGCGGCGCCCAGCGTGATCGAGGGCAGGATGTAGTGCTTCCACGAATCGGCGCCCACGGTGGGCAGCCAGCCCAGTTGCACCGAGAACAGTTGCATCAGCAGCATGCCCAGCGCGAAGGCCGGGAAGGAGATGCCCGAGACCGCCAGCGTCATGCCGAGCCGGTCGGGCCACTGGTTGCGGTAGACCGCCGAGGTGATGCCGATCGCCATGCCGAAGACGACGGCCCAGGCCATGCTGGTGAGCGTGAGCAGCAGCGTGGGCATGAAGCGCTCGGCGATCTCGGTGGACACCGGCCGCTTCGAGCGCAGCGAGTGGCCGAAGTCCCCCTGCAGCATGTTGGAGAAGAAGTTCAGGAACTGCTGCGGCATCGGCTTGTCCAGGCCGAGGTCCGCGCGCACCAGCGCCACCGTCTCCGGGCTGGCGTCCGGCCCGGCCGCCAGCCGCGCCGGGTCGCCGGGCAGCATGTGGACGAACAGGAACACCAGCACCGCCACGATGAGCAGTGTGGGCAGCAGCCCGAGCAGGCGTTTGATGACGTATTGGGTCACTCGCTCACCAGCGTTACTTCAGCTCGACTTCGTCGAAGTTGAAGCTGCCGTCCGGGATCACGTAGAAGCCGGTCAGGTTGCGCGCCCGCACCGACAGCAACTGCTCGGTCACGAGGAAGGCCCAGGGCGCGTCGTCCCAGATGCGCTTCTGTGCATCGGCGTAGATCTTGGCCTTGGCGGCGGCGTCGGTCGTGACCAGTGCCTTCTTGATGTCCGCATCGACCGCGTCGTTCTTGTAGTACGCCGTGTTGAAGAGCCGCGGCGGGAAAGATTCGGAGGCCAGCAGCGGACGCATCGCCCAGTCGGCTTCGCCGGTGGAGGAGGACCAGCCGACGTAGTACATGCGCACCGGTGCGGTGGCCGGGTCCTGCGCGCTTTCGACGCGCTCGACGCGCTGGCCGGCCTCCAGCGCCTGCACCTGCACCTTGATGCCGACCTGCGCGAGTTGCTGCTGCACGAACTGGATCACCTTCTGAGCGGTCGTGTAGTTGTAGGCCGACCAGAGCGTGCTCTCGAAGCCGTTCGGGTAGCCGGCTTCCTTCAGCAGTTCCTTCGCCTTGGCCGGGTTGTAGGGCCAGGGGCCCAGCTTCGTCGCGCCGTCGATGCCCTTGGGCAGCACGCCTTCGGCCGGGATGGCATAGCCCGAGAAAGCCACCTTGGCCAGCGCCTCCTTGTTGATCGCGTAGTTGATGGCCTGCCGCACCTTCGGGTTGTCGAAGGGCTTCTGCTGCACGTTCATCGAGATATAGCGCTGGATGATCGAGGGCGCGCTGTTCACTTCCAGGCTGGGCTTGCCCTTCAGGGTCTCGGCCGCTTCGTACGGCATCGGGAAGGCGAAGTGCGCCTCGTTGGTCTGCATCATCGCGGCGCGCGTGTTGTTGTCGACCACGGGGCGGAAGGTGATGGTGTCGACCTTCGGGTAGCCCTTCTTCCAGTAGCCGTCGAACTTCGCGACCTTCAGGTAGTCGGTGGCCTTCCACTCGACGAACTTGAAGGGGCCGGTGCCCACCGGGTTCTGTGCGATGCCCTTGCTGCCGAACTTGGCCAGCGCGGCCGGCGAGATGATCACGGCCGAGGGGTGCGCCAGGTTGTTGATGAAGGGCGAGAAGGGCTCGCTCAGCGTGAAGCGCACCGTGGCGGGATCGATCACCTCGGTCTTGGCGATGTTCTTGTAGAGGTTGTAGCGCTTGAGCTTGTTGTCCGGATTGGTCACGCGGTCGAAGTTGGCCTTCACCGCCTCGGCGTTGAAGGGCGTGCCGTCGTGGAACTGGATGCCGGTGCGCAGCTTGACGGTGTAGACCAGCCCGTCCTTGCTGACGGTATGGCCGGTGGCGAGCACCGGCACCATCTTCATGTCCTTGTCGAAGCCATACAGGCCCTGGTAGAAGGACTTCGCCACGGCCTGAGACAGCGTGTCGTTGGCGTCGTAGGGGTCGGTGGTGGTGAAGTTGGACTGCACGGCCACCACCACGTCCTTGCCGGCGGCCTGCGCCGAAACGGCCAGGCCGGCCAGCGCGAGGGCGGCTGCGATTCGGGAAAGACGCTTGTTCATGCGAAGACTCCTTTGAGGTCGTTGGGTGAGACTGGGGGAAACAAGAAAAGAAGATCAGAAGCCGTCGGCGATCGGATGCCGCGCGACGAAATGGCCCGGGCCGACTTCGACCAGCGGCCGGATCTCCGGCTCGTAGCCGGCCGGGTGCACCGGGCTCGGCACCTCGCCCTGCAGCAGCGGGCGCTTCTGGGTGCGGCGGGCCGGGTCGGCCACCGGCACCGCGGCCATCAGCCGCTTCGTGTAGGCATGCTGCGGGTTCTCGAAGATCGCGCGGCGCGGGCCGATCTCGACGATCTGGCCGAGGTACATCACGGCCACCCGGTGACTGATGCGCTCCACCACCGCCATGTCGTGCGAGATGAAAAGAAAGGCCACGCCCAGCTCGCGCTGCAGGTCCAGCATGAGGTTGACGATCTGGGCCTGGATCGAGACGTCCAGCGCGGAAACCGACTCGTCGGCCACCACCACCTTCGGGTCGAGCGCCAGGGCGCGCGCGATGGCGATGCGCTGGCGCTGGCCGCCGGAGAACTCGTGCGGGTAGCGCTGCGCGTATTCGGGCGGCAGGCCCACCTTCTGGAGCAGCCAGCGCACCCGCTCCTGCGCCTTGGCGCCTTTGGCCAGGCCATGCACCAGCAGCGGCTCCATGATCGAGAAGCCCACCGTCAGGCGCGGATCGAGCGAGGCGAAGGGGTCCTGGAAGATGAACTGGATGTCGCGCCGCAGCGCCTGCAGCTCGCCCGTGGGCAGCGCCAGCACGTTGCGGCCCTGGAACTCGATCTCGCCGCCCTGGCTCTCGACCAGGCGCAGCAACGAGCGGCCGGTGGTGGACTTTCCGCAACCCGATTCACCCACCAGCGCCAGCGTCTCGCCGGGCTTCAGCTCGAAGCTGATGCCTTCCACCGCGTGCACGCGGCGGGTCACGCGGCCGAAGAGGCCGCTCTTGAGGTCGAAGCGCGTGATCAGGTTCTTCACCCGCAGAATGGGCTCGGCATCGGGCCGCACCGTGTCCTGCGGGCTGTGGTCCGCCACGGTGACGCCCTGGGCATCCACCTGCAGCAGCTCGAAACGCGCGGGCAGGTCGGTGCCTCGCATGGCGCCCAGCTGCGGCACGGCCGAGAGCAGGGCGCGCGTGTAGGGATGCTGGGGCGCCTTGAAGATCTGCTCCGCCGGCCCGGCCTCGGCCTTGTCGCCGCGGTACATCACCAGCACGCGGTCGGCCACTTCCGCCACCACGCCCATGTCGTGCGTGATGAAGACCACGCCCATGTGCATCTCGGCCTGCAGCTCGCGGATGAGCTGGAGGATCTGCGCCTGGATGGTGACGTCCAGCGCGGTGGTCGGCTCGTCGGCGATCAGCAGCGAGGGCCGGCAGGACAGCGCCATCGCGATCATCACCCGCTGGCGCATGCCGCCGGAGAGCTGGTGCGGATAGCGCGCGAGCACGTTGCGCGCCTCGGGAATGCGCACCAGCTCCAGCATGCGCAGCGCCTCGGCGCGCGCGGCGGCGCGGTCCTTGCCCTGGTGGATGACGATGGCCTCGGCGATCTGGTCGCCGGCGGTGAACACCGGGTTCAGCGAGGTCATCGGCTCCTGGAAGATCATCGCGATGTCGGCGCCGCGGATGCCGCGCATGGTGGCATCGGAGGCCTTGGCCAGGTCGAGCACCTGGCCGTTGCGGCGCCGGAAGCCCAGGCGTCCGCCGACGATGCGGCCACCGCCGTACTCCACCAGCCGCATCAGCGCGAGCGAGGTGACGGACTTTCCGGAGCCGGACTCGCCCACGATCGCCAGCGTCTCGCCGCGGTCCACGTGCAGCGACACACGGCGCACCGCATCGACAACGCGTTCGGAGGTGGCGAAGCGCACGGTGAGGTCGTCGACGTCGAGCACGCGCTGCTCGGGCAGCTGCATGGCGGCGCCGCCGGCGGTCAAGGGTTGAAGGATGGCGCTCATCGGTGGATGGCGGTTTGCGGCGCATCGGTGCCGCGCGCATGGCCGCGGTACATGCCCTCGGTGTTGAAGGGCATGCAGACGTTGCCCAGCCGGTCGACCGCGATCAAGCCGCCGCTGCCGCCGATGGCCGGCAGCGACTGCATCACCACCGCCTGGGCGGCCTGTGCCAGCGACTGGCCGGCATAGCGCATGCGCGCGCAGACGTCGTAGGCGGCGGCCGCGCGGATGAACATCTCGCCGCTGCCGGTGCAGGAGACGGCGGCGCGCTTGTCGTCGGCATAGGTGCCGGCGCCGATCAGCGGCGAATCGCCGATGCGGCCGACGCGCTTGTTCGTCATGCCGCCGGTGGAGGTGGCGGCCGCGAGGTGGCCGTGCTGGTCCAGCGCCACGGCGCCGACGGTGCCGAACTTGCGGCCTTCGTCCAGGGGCGCACCGGCCGCGGCCGCGCCGTCGTGGTCGAGCAGCACGCGCTTCGCGCCCTTGGCGTGGTGCAGCTGCGCGCGCCGTGCCTCGGTGGAGAAGTAGCCGGGCTCCACCATCTCCAGTCCGTGCTCGCGCGCGAAGGCCTCGGCGCCGGCCCCGGCCAGCAGCACGTGGGCGCCTTCCTCCATCACCGCACGGGCCGCGCGCACCGGTCGGCGGATGCGGCTCACGCCGGCCACCGCGCCCGCGCGCAGGTCGGCGCCGTTCATCACGGCGGCGTCGAGCTCGTGCGTTTCGGCCGCGGTGAAGACCGCGCCGTGGCCGGCATTGAAGAGCGGGCAGTCCTCCAGCATCTCGACGGCGAGGCAGACCGCGTCGAGCGCGGGCGCGCCCTTCAGCAGCAGCGACTGGCCGGCCTGCACGATGGCGCGCAGCGCGTCGTGGTAAGCCTGCGCGGCCGAGGCGTCCAGCGACGCCGCGCTGATGGTGCCGGCGCCGCCATGGATGGCGATCACGGGTGAGCTTCTCATCGGGTGTTTTACTTTCCGGCCGGACGCTGGCGTGCCGGCCTGGTCGTGGTCTTCTTGAGCTTCTTCATTCTGATCCCGGCCGGGATTGCACGCAGATCCTGTGCGCCGTGCAGCCAGGGCATGACGGTCTGCACCACCTTGCTGGCGGCCTGGAAGGCACCCGGCGCGCGCAGTGCCACGGCACTCGTGAGGGCCTCGACCAGCGCCAGCACGCTGGTCTCGCAATTGGGGCGGAAGCGCGTCTCGGTCTGCGCGTAGAGCGTGATGTCGGCCAGCGGCGCCAGCGGCGAACTGGGCCGGTCCGTCAGCGCCAGCACGCCGATGCCTTGCTGGCGGGCGATGCCGGTCAGGGCCAGCGTGTCGGTGAGGTAGCGCGGAAAGGTCAGCGCCACCAGCAGGTCGCGGGCGTTGCCGCGCGCGAGGGCGCGCGCGCCGTGCGTGACGCCGCTCATCGAGGGCAGCAGGCGCACGTCGGCGCAGTAGGCATCCAGCCCGTGGTGCAGCAGGCCGGCCAGCCAGGCGCTGGCGCCGAAGCCGGCGACGTAGACCGTGCGCGCGGCCAGCACGCGCTCCACCGCCGCCTCGCAGGAGGCCGGGTCCAGCGCATGGCGGGTGCCTTCGATGTTGCGCTGGCTTTCTTCCAGCGCCATGGAGAAGACCTCGGCCACCGTCGAGGGCGTGGCCAGGTTGCCGCGCAGCCGCTCCACGGGCGCCACCAGCGGCTCGAAGCCGCGCACCAGCTCGGCACGGAAACTCGCGTAGCCGTCGAAGCCCAGCGCCCGCGCGAAGCGGTTCGCCGTGGCCACCGATACACCGGCCATGGCCGCCAGCTCGTCGATGGGGAGTGTGGCGACCTGCAGCGGGCGCTCCAGCACGTAGTCGGCCACCTGGCGGTGCGAGCGCGTGAGCTGCGGCAGGGCCTGGGCGATGCGTTGGGCGACGGTGATGGTGGAAGAGGGCTGCATGAGAGAGGGGAGGATGCCCTTTCAGGTCGCGGCCAATGTAAACAGAATTTCAGAATGGTGCAACGAAAGAAAATTTGCGATCACGCGGGTCGGGCAGGAATTAAGGGTAAACCCTGTGCGATTCATCTGAAATATATAGATGATTCATATGTCCATCTCCCCAGCACGGAAGGCACCCGATGAATCCTTTGCAAACCCCGATGGGTACGAGTCGTGTCGTATGGGTGGCCGGCGCAGCAGGCGCCGCCGGCGGCGCGATCATCGACGCCTGGATCGCAGCCGGAGCGCGCGTCGTGGCCACGGACGTCCACGGGTGCGCTTCGGGCGAGCACGTGACCGGCCTGGCCTGCGACGGAACGTGCCATTCGGACATCGACGCCGTGATCGCGGAATGCCGCCGGCTCGGCGGGCTCGACGTGTTCGTCAATTGCGCTGGCGCCATGCCCAAGGCCGGGTCGCCGGAGATCACGGTCGAGGTATGGAACGAGCTGTTCGACCTGAACGTGCGCGGACCCCAGCTTTGCTCGCAGGCCGCGGCGCGGGAGATGGTCGCGACCGGCAAGGGCGGCTGGATCGTCCGCATCGACCCGGAGAACGCCGAGACGGTCTCGGTCGACAGCGTGGCCTGCCACGGTCTCAGCGGCCCGGTGCGTGTGCTGGAGGCTGCGTGAAGGAGGACGACGCGTTCGCGCGTCTCACGGTGGGACTCGGTCAGAATACGGCCGAGATGCCGAGCACGAAGAAAACCGAGAAGACAGCCGCCGCCGCGACCGAGGCCCGCCAGGCCGCCCCCGAGACGCCCACGCGCGACGGCACGCGCCGGGACGTGCTCGTCGACATGGGCCACGGCCCCGTGCCGCTCTACCAGAGCATCAAGCTGGAACTCATTCGCGCGATCAGCGGCGGCAAGGTACAGGCCGGCATGGCACTGCCTACCGAGAAGGAGCTGTCCGAGCGCTACAACGTGAGCATCGGGACCGTGCGCCGCGCGATGGCCGATCTCGTGGCGGAGAAGGTGCTGGTGCGGCAGCAGGGCCGCGGCACGTTCCTGGCCCCGTTCGATTCGGCGCGCATGCTCAACTCCTTCTGGCACATCGTGCGCAAGGACGGCGAGCGCGAGATCCCGATCGTGCAGACGCTGCGCTTCGAGGAATCGAAGGCCGGCGCGCGCACGGCCGAGCGGCTCAAGATTCGCACCGGCGATCCGGTGTACGACGTGCTCAACGTCATGCTGCTGGGCGGTGAGCCCACCCTGCTCGATGCGCTGCAGATCCCCAAGGCGCTGTTCCCGACGCTCACGCACGCGCAGTTCGTCAAGCGCGACTCGACCATCTATGACCTGTACCGCGATGGTTTCGGCGTCACGGTCGCGCGCACCGTGGACCAGCTGAGTTCCGTGCCTGCCGACGCGGTGACCGCCAAGAAGCTCGACATCGCGCTCGGCACGCCGCTGCTGGAGATCGTGCGCGTGGCCTACACGTTCGAGAACCAGCCCGTCGAGCTGCGCCGTTCGCTCCTCCACACCGAAAAGTACGAGTTCGTGGACGAGACCGGCGGTTCGCGCAGCTAAGCCGGGCCCCACCTCGGCACGAACGTTCGCCGGGTTATCCCTTGCTATTTTCAAACATATATATGAGTCATACTATTCCGAAATCATGCAGGAGACAGCGTGCGAATCACTGAAGGAATAGCGGAGCGCGTCGCGGCCACGCGCATCGAGAACTTGCCCAAGGAGGCCGTCGACTACTCGGCGACCCTGGCCATGAGTGCACTGGGCGCGATGGTGTCCGGCCACCGCTGCACCGGCGGAGCGGAGGCCATCCGCTATGTCAGGCGCCAGGGCGGCGAGCCGCAGGCCACGGTGTTGGGCGCCGGCCTGCGGACGTCGGTCGAACTCGCGGGCTTTGCCAACGGCACGTTCGCGCATGCCACGGAGTACGAGGACGACAGCTTCCCCGAGGCGGTTTCGAGCTACACGCTCTTCCCACCGATCTTCGCGCTCGCCGAGCACCTGCACTCGCCGGGCTCGCGGGTGATCGAAGCCTTCGTCGCCGGCTATGAAGCGCAGGCGCGCATCGGGCTGGCCTGCCGCGAAGCCCGCAGGATCGGCTACATGGTGCTCAGCCTTGCGGGCTCCATCGGCGTGGCGGTCGCGGCGGCAAAGCTGCTCGGCCTCGACGCGAAGCAGACGGCCGACGCGATCAGCATCGCGGCCTCGCAAGGCGGCGGTATCGGCTACCAGACGGGCACCGCCGCGCACATCGTCGAGATGGGCTTCTCGGCGCGCAACGGCATTGCCGCGGCCTTCATGGCCAAAGAGGGCATGAACGGGCAGTCCGACGTGCTCGAAGCGCCGCGCGGGCTGATGAACATGATCACCGGCGGCAAGGTCCAGGCACCGGAGAAGATCCTCTCGGAGTGGGGCAAGCCCTACCGCATCTTTGAAGTCGGGATCAAGTCGTACCCGTGCTGCTACCACCTGCAGCGCATGATCGAAAGCGCGCAGGATCTCACGCGCGAGCGCCGCCTGGGCGCCGATGACATCGCGAAGGTCGAAGTGGAGGTGAACGCCTTCTTCCCCACCGTCGTGCAGCACCCCGAGCCGCGCAACGAGATCGAGGCGCAGTTTAGCCTGCCGCACGCGGTGGCGCTGGGCGTACTCGAAGCGCACATCGGCCCCGCGAGCTTCTCGCGCGAACGCATCGAGGACGAGCGCTTCCGCCGCTTCCGCCCGAAGGTCAAGACGATCGTGCGCGAGGAGTGGGGCTGGACGCCGACCGGTTGGGATCCGCGCATCACCTACACGCTGGCCAGCGGTGAAGTGATCGTGCGCGAGCCGAAAACGGCCAAGGGCCAGCCGCCCGCGCTCTACAGCTTCGACGAGTGCGCGCCGAAGTACCACGGCTGCGTGGACGACCTGCTGACCCCCGACCGGGTCGCAAGCTCCATCGAGATGCTGCGCCATCTTGCAACCCTGCCCGACGCGGCGGCGCTCGTCGCCGAAGTGGCGGCGATCACCCCCTACAAGCAAAGCTGATCCCCGTGAAGTCCATAGCCGATCTCAGCCAGACCGAAGTCGAGCGCATCCTCGACATCGTCGACCGCCTGAACGACATCGAAGTGCGCCTCGAAGTGGGCGACATGAAACTGCACGTGCGCAAGTTCGGCGACCCCTCGCTGGCGTGCGCCGGCACGTCGCACTTCTCGCCCGCGCAAGCGCCGCAACCCGCGCAACCCGCACCGATGCCGGCCCCGCAAGCGGCCGCGTCGGCACCGCCTGAGCAAGCGGCTCCCGCGCGGCCGGCCGCGAAGCCCGCGGCGGCATCCGGTACATCTGCCGAGGCCGGCCTGGTCGACGTGCGCGCGCCCATGCTGGGCCGCTTCTACCGTGCGTCCTCGCCCAGCGAACCGGCGTACGTCGATGTCGGCTCGAAGGTGCGCGCCGAAGACACGATCGGCGTGATGGAAGTGATGAAGCTGTTCAACACCGTGCCCGCCGGTGTGAACGGCACCGTCGTGGAGATCGTCGCCGAGAACGGCTCGATGGTGGAACATGACGCGGTCCTGGTCCGCGTGAGGCCGGAATGACGCGCCCCATCGGCATCATCGACACCACGCTGCGCGACGCGCAGCAATGCCTGTGGACGACGCGCATGACGGCGGCCATGATGGACCCGATCGCCGACCAGCTGGACAACGCGGGCTTCGACATGATCGACTTCATGGCGCCCGTGCAGTTCGACGTGTGCGTGCGCTACCTGCGCGAAGACCCGTTCGAGAAGGGCCGCTACTTCCGCTCGCGATTCAGAAACACGCCGCTGCGCGGCTACTGCCGCAGCAAGAGCCTGGTCGGCTTCAGCATGGCGCCCGACGACATGGTGGAGCTGTGGATCGAGCGGCTGGCGGCCAACGGCTTCCGCGTGGTCGGCACGCTCGACTCGCTGCTCGACACGGACAACATGTCCGTGAGCATCCGCCACGCCAAGAAGGTGGGCATCCAGTCGATCGGCGCGCTGGTGTTCTGCGAAAGCCCGCTGCACACCGATGAACTGTACGCACGGTCGGCGAAGAAGCTCGTGGAGCTGGGCGTGGACGGCATCATGCTGAAGGACTCGGGCGCGCTGCTCACGCCCGACCGCATCCGCACGATCGTGCCCGCGCTCAAGGCGGTGATCGGCAAGGTCCCGCTGGAGGTGCACACGCACTGCAACACCGGGCTCGCGCAGCTCGTGTGCCTCGAAGCGGCGCGCCTGGGCGCCGACCAGATCCACACCTCGATCGCGCCGCTCGCCAGTGGCCCCGCCCAGCCGTCGACGCAGGGCATGGTGAAGAACCTTGCGCACGCCGGCTTCGCCACGCGCCTCGACATGGCCCTCATCGACGAAGTCAGCGGCTACCTCGAACAGCTCGCCGAGCGCGAGGGCTTCCCGCGCGGCGAGCCGATGGAGTACGACCTCTTCCACTACAAACACCAGATGCCCGGCGGGATGATGGCCAACTGGCGCTTCCAGCTGAAGCAGTCGGGCCTGGAGGACCGCTTCGACGAGATCCTCGAGGAGATCGCGCGGGTCCGCCAGGACCTCGCGTGGCCGATCATGGTCACGCCGTTCTCGCAGATCATCGCCGTGCAGGCCATGCTGAACGTGGTCAACGGAGAGCGCTACCGCGTCGTGCCCGACGAGGTGAAGATGTATGCGCTGGGCCACTTCGGCAAACTGCTCGGGCCGGTGGACCCGCAGGCGCTGGACCGCATCGTCGCCAACGGTTCGCCGAAGATCCCGCTCGAGCGAGAGCCGATGGCCCCGGCCTTGCCGGGTCTGCGCAAGGCGTACCCGAACGCGAGCGACGACGAGCGCCTGCTGCGCTACATGTTCCCCGCCGACGACGTCGACAAGACCTTCGCGGCCAAGCCTCTGAAGGTCTCCGTGCCCCCGAACGGCGCCGTGCCGCGTCTCGTGGAAGAACTCGCCAGGCGGCCGGGGCTTGCGATTTTCGAGCTGGAGCGCGGCAACTCGCGCCTGAGCATCACGCGCCACGCGCCCGCGCGCGCGGCGATCTGAACACCCACCCGAAGAGACCTGCATGCGCAACAAAGGCACCGTGATCGTCATGTACGACGCCCCGTCCGAGGCCGACGCCTGGATGCACGGACCGCACTATGACGAGGTCCTGCGCACGCCGGGCGTGACCGAAGTGCGTCGCTACGAAGCGGTTGCGGGGCCCGAAGGCTGCAGAAAGTACATCGCGCTCATCGACAGCGACGACATCGACGCGACGCTCGCATGGCGCGACAGCGCCGAAGGGCAGAGGTCGCAGGCCGAAGCCAATGAGCGAGGCGTCGACAACCGCTACGCGATCGTCGCGAAACGCATCTACTGAAGGAGAGAGATCCATGCAGATCATCGACATGCGCTTGCGCCCGCCCGTCGAGGCGTGGACGAAGGGCTCCGTCTTCCGCACCGCCATGCACTACCCGCGCAAGTGCATATCCTTCAAGGGTGCGCGCTCGGCGTGGCTCGAAGACGTCGACATCCTCTTCGAGGAAATGGATTCGGCCGGCGTGAAGTGGGGGGTGGCCATGGGTCGTGCCTCCAGCGGTGCGGGCAACCTTGGCGGCGTCTCGAACAAGGAGATCGTGGACCTGCTTGAAACGTATCCGAAGCGCTTCGTCGGCTTCCTCGGCGTGGATATGGAAGCCATTCCCGAAAGCCTCGCCGAGATCCGCGAACTGGCGCATTCGCGCGGCGTGAAGGGCATCTCGATCGAGCCTGGCTCGGGCAAGGTGCCGCGCTGGTCGAACGATCCATCGCTCGATCCGGTGTACGAGCTGGCGCTGGAGCTGAACCTGCCGGTGTCCATCTCGCTGTCGGGCCTGCTCTGCGCGCTCGCGGGCCACGAGATCACCTGGTCGCGCCCCACGTCGATCCAGATGGTGGCGCAGCGCTATAAGGCGCTGAAGATCATCGTGTCGCACGCCGCATGGCCGTACGCCGATGAGATGGTCGTGGTGGCGCTCGCTTGCCCGAACATCTATGTGTCCCCCGACCTGTACGCGAGCACGGCCGGAATGATCTGCGCCGAGAGCTACGTGAAGGGGGCGAACCTGTTCCTGGAAGACCGCACGCTTTTCGGCACGGCCTACCCGGTGCGCGACATACAGGATTCGGTGCGCGACTTCCTCGACCTGGGCTGGCGCAAGGACATCATCGACAAGGTGCTGTTCGACAACGCGGCCAAGCTGCTCGGCCTGGCCTGAGGCGCGCGGTGGCCACGAAGACCGCAGTCATCGCGGGCGCACTGGGCATCGTCGGGCGCGCGCTGGTCGACCAACTGCGCGCCAGCGGCGGGTGGGACATCGTCGCGCTGTCGCGGCGCACGCTCGACCTCGGGCCCGGCGTTCGCCAGGTGCAGGTGGACCTTCTCGATGCGGACAACACCCGCAAGGCTCTGCGTGAACTCGATGGCGCCACGCACGTCTTCTACGCCGCCTATGCGGCGCGTGCGGCGGCTGCGGAAGAAGTGGCCCCCAATCTGGCGATGGTGGTGCACCTCGTCGAGGCGCTGGAAGCGGCAGCCCCGCGTCTGGCGCACGTGCAACTGATGCAGGGCAGCAAGTGGTACGGCAATCACCTCGGTCCTTACCGCACGCCAGCCCGCGAGGATGATGCGCGCCACATGCCGCCCAACTTCTACTACGACCAGCAGGACTGGCTGGCCGCACGGCAGCGCGGCAAGCGCTGGAGCTGGTCGGCGCTGCGTCCGCACTGCATCTGCGGCTTTTCCGTCGGCAGCCCGATGAACCACCTGATGGCGCTGTCGATCTACGCGACGATCTCACGCGAGCTCGGCCTGCCCCTGCGCTTCGCCGGCAACGCGCAGGCGTTCTGCGCCCTTTACCAGTTCACCGACGCGCGCCTGCTGGCCCGCGCAATGGAGTGGGCTGCGACCACGCAGGCGTGCGAGAACGAAGCGTTCAACATGACCAACGGCGAGCCCGAGCGCTGGAAGAACATCTGGCCGGCCATCGCGCAGACCTTCGGCATGGAGCCCGGCGAGCCGCAGCAGGTCAACCTGGTGCGCACCATGGCGGACAAGGAGCCGCTGTGGGCCCGGATGCGCGAAGAGTACGGGCTGAAGCCCTACACGCTCGACCAGCTCGTCGGGTGGCCATTCGCCGACTGGGCCTATTCGGCGCCCTACGACCAGGTGTCGAGCCTTGCGAAAGCCCGGCGCGCGGGCTGGACCGAGGTGCTCGATGCCTCCGACATGTTCCGTGACCTCATCGGCGGCCTCGTGCAGCAGCGCGTGATTCCGCCACCTCCATGAGCAGACCCATGACCTTGAAAAGTGTCCTCGTCGCCAACCGTGGCGAAATCGCCCTGCGAGTCATCCGCGCCTGCCGCGAGCTTGGCATCGAAGCCGTGCAGGTGTATTCCAGCGCCGACAAGGATTCGCTGCCGGTGCGCCTGGCCGACCGGTCCATCTGCATCGGTGGCGCGACGCCCGCCGAGAGCTACCTCAATCGCAACGCGCTGATCCAGGCTGCGCAGATGGCGAAGGTCGATGCCGTGCATCCCGGCTACGGCTTCCTGTCGGAGAACGCCGAGTTCGCCGAAGCGGTGATCGCCGCGGGCCTCACCTACGTCGGGCCCGATCCGCAGGCGATCCGCCTGATGGGCGACAAGGCCGCCGCGCGCAAGCTCGCGATGGAAGCGGGCGTGCCGGTGGCGCAGGGCTCGCCCGACCCGGTGGCCGACGTGGAAGAAGCGGTGCGCCTTGCCAATGGCATCGGCTACCCGGTGCTCGTGAAGGCGTCGGCCGGCGGCGGCGGCCGCGGCATGCGCGTGATGGAAAGCGAGAAACAACTGCGCGAAGGACTGGAGCGCGCGTCGTCCGAAGCGGCCGCGGCTTTCGGCAGCGGCGCGGTCTACATCGAGCGCTACATCTCGCCCGTGCGCCACGTGGAAGTCCAGGTGGTCGGCGACGGCAAGGACGTCGTCCACTTCGGCGAGCGCGATTGCACCATCCAGCGCCGCCACCAAAAGCTGCTGGAGGAAAGCCCCTCGCCCATCGTGACGCCGCAGCTGCGCGAGCGAATGACGAAGGCAGCCTGCGACCTGGCGCGCTCCGTGAACTACCGCAGCGCCGGCACGCTGGAATTCATCGTCGATGCGGCGCGCCAGGAGTTCTTCTTCATCGAGATGAACACCCGCATCCAGGTCGAGCACCCGGTGACCGAGGCGGTCACGGGCGTGGACCTCGTGAAGCTGCAACTTCGCATCGCGGCCGGTGAGCCGCTGCCGATGAAGCAGGCCGACGTGAGGTTCCACGGCCACGCGATCGAATGCCGCATCAATGCAGAGGATTCCGAGAAAGGGTTCCTGCCGCGCCCCGGAAAGATCACCGAACTGGTGTGGCCCGCCGGCCCGGGCGTGCGCGTGGACTCGCACGCTTTCGCCTCGTACGAGCTGCCGCCGTACTACGACTCGCTCGTCGCGAAGCTCGTCGTTTGGGACGACAACCGTGACGCGGCCATCGCCCGCATGCGTCGCGCGCTGGCCGAGCTGCAGCTGTCGGGCGTCAAGACCACGCGTGAATTCCACCAGCGCCTGCTGGACGAACCTGCCTTCGCGGCGGCCGACGTCAGCACGCAATTCGTCAAGGACAAAATGTACGCGCAGCATCCGATGCGCCACATGCTCTAGGAAACAGATATGGCACACGAGAAGATGCTCGCCGCGTTCGAGCAGGCGAAGCAGAAGGCGCTGGGCATGGGGGGCCCCGAAAAGCTCGCCAGGCGCAAGGCCGAGGGGCACATGAACGCGCGCGAGCGCCTGGGCGCGCTGCTCGATGCGGACAGCTGGATCGAAAGCGGCCTGTTCGCCACCTCGCATCGCCCCGAGATGCGCGAGCGCACGCCCGCCGATTCGAAGATCGCGGGCTTCGGCGAGGTGGAAGGCCGCCCCGTCGCGGTGGTGTCGAACGACTTCACCGTGCTCGGCGCATCCAGCTCGGTGGTCAACGGCAAGAAGATCCGCCACATGCGCGAGGTCGCGTCGAAGTCCGGCATGCCGCTCGTGATGCTCGGCGAGTCGACTGGCGCGCGCATGCCGGACCGCATGGGCGCCGAAGGCCGCGCCATTCTCGGGCAGGACCCGCACGAATACCGCCGTCTGCGCGAATCGCCGTGGGTGAGCGCGCTGCTCGGCGCGTGCTACGGCTCGTCCACCTGGTATGCCTGCCTGTCCGATTTCGTCGTGATGCGGCGCGGCGCGACGATGGCCGTGGCCAGTGGCCGCGTGACGTCGGCGGCCATCCGCCAGGAGATCGATTCGGAAGAACTCGGCGGCTGGAAGATGCATGCGGAGACCTCGGGCCTGGTCGACGCCGTGGTCGAGACGGATGACGAGGCGCTCGCCCTGATCCGCAGATGGCTCGGCTACCTGCCGAGCCACCACAACGAGGCGCCGCCCGTGCACGAGGTGCCCGCGGGCAGCGAAGGCCGTGGCAGCCGCATCCTGGAGCTGATGCCCGAGGATTCGTCGAAGGTCTACGACGTGCGCAAGATCATCGAGACGGTGGTCGACGTGGGCAGCATGATGGAGCTGAAGCCGAAGTTCGGCCGCTCGATCTGCACGGCGTTCGCGCGCATCGAGGGCCGCTCCGTCGGCATCCTGGCGAACAACCCGCTCTTCAAGGGCGGCGCCATCGACGTCGATGCGTGCAACAAGGCCATCGGATTCCTCGTGCTGTGCGACTCGTTCAACATCCCCATCGTCTTCATGGTGGACCAGCCCGGCTTCCTGATCGGCGTGGAAGGCGAGCGGCGTGCGGCGCCCGGGCGCATCATGAACTGGATGAATGCGCTGGCGCTCATCACGGTGCCCAAGATTTCGCTGATCATGCGCAAGAGCTACGGGCAGGCCTACCTGAACATGGGCGGCGGCCGCAATTCCGACGAGGTGATCTGCTGGCCGACGGCCGACCTGGGCTTCATGGCGCCGAACGTGGGTGCGAACGTGCTCTTCGGCGTGAAGGAGGAAGACGATCCCCAGCGGTACCGTGCGCTCGTCGAGGAGCTGTCGCGCGACACCTCCGGGTACCGGCTCGCGTCGCTGTACGAGACGCAGGCCGTCATCGACCCGCGCGACACGCGGCAGACGCTCGCGCGCCTGCTCGAAGTGCACCGCACGCGGCTGGGCAGCGGCGTCGGCAAGCATCTGCTGGCCAACTGGCCCACGACATATTGAGAAGGAGGTACTGGAATGGCGCAGACGAACGTGCTTTCGGACATGAACGGGTCCGTGTGGAAGATCATGGTGAGCGAGGGCGATTCGGTCGCCGAGGATGACACGCTCGCGGTGCTCGAATCGATGAAGATGGAAATCCCGGTGCTTGCGCCGGTGAGCGGGACGGTCGAGAAGATCCTCGTCACCGAAGGGCAGCCGATCGCGGAAGGCGCGCCGATCATGAGCCTGAGCAGCTGATGGCCAGCCCGATGCAGGATGAATACGTCGCCACGCTGCGCGCGGCGCGCGCGCAGGGCGCGCATGCGCTCGACGAGCCCGCCGGCAAGACGATCCTGGAGGCAGCGGGCATCCGCGTGCCGCGCTCGGTGGTCGTGAAGGCGGGTGAGGACGTCCGCGCCGCCGCCGCGACGCTGCAGGCGCCGCTGGTGCTCAAGCTGGTGGCCGAGGGCGTTTCGCACAAGAGCGACGTGGGCGGCGTGCGGCTGAACCTGCGTTCGCCCGACGAGGCCGCCTCGACGGCACGGGAGCTCGCGGCCACGCTGCGCTCGCGCGGCATCGAGCCGCAGGCATGGCTGGTGGAGGAGATGGCGCCGCGCGGCACGGAGGTGGTCGTCGGCGGCACGATGGACCCGGAGTTCGGCCCGCTCGTCATGGTGGGCCTGGGCGGCATCTTCGTCGAAGTGCTGAGGGATGTCGCCTTCCGCATCTGCCCGATCACGCGCAGCGATGCGCGTGACATGCTCCAGGAGCTCAAGGGCTCGGCCCTCCTGCACGGCGCGCGCGGCGGTGAAGCCGCGAACGTGGACGCCATCGTCGACGTGCTGATGCGCGTCGGCGGCGAATGCGGCCTTCTCATGCGCGGCGAGGGCGAACTCGCCGAGATCGACATCAACCCGCTGATCGTCTCGCCGGCCGCCGCAGTGGCGGTCGACGCGCGCTTCATCCTGAACGCCAACACCTGACGCATGGCCATCCTCGAAGAATTCGGGCATTTGTTCCGCCCCTCCTGCATCGCCGTCGTCGGCGCATCGGCCACGTCGGTGAGCGGGGGCAACCGCTTCATCCGCCATCTGCGCAACTTCGGCTATGCCGGGCGCGTCGTCCCGATCCACCCCACCGCACCCGAGGTCGAGGGCCTGTCTGCCTGCAAGTCGCTTGCCGACGTGCCGGAGGCCGTCGACTACGCGTATGTGGCGGTGGCCGCCCGCAACGCCCCCGATGTGCTGCGCAGCGGGCGCGGCAAGGTGCGCTTTGCGCAAGTGATGTCCAGCGGCTTCGGCGAGACCGGGGGCGGCGCCTCGCTGGAGCGCGAGCTCGCAGCCGCCGCGCGCGAAGCAGGCGTGCGCCTGATCGGCCCCAATTGCCTGGGTGTGTATTCACCCGCGGGGCGCGTCACCTTCACGGAAAAGACGCAGCCGGAAGCCGGCCCCGTGGGCATCGTGTGCCAGAGCGGCGGGTTGGGCATCGACATCATCCGGCGCGGCCAGAGCCGCGGCCTGCGCTACAGCGGGCTCGTGACCATCGGCAATGCCGCCGACGTGGCCGCTTCGGAGCTGATCGAGTATTTCCTCGAAGACGACAACACGCGCGTGATCGGCCTGTACCTGGAAAGCACGCGCGAGGGCCGCAGGCTGTTCGATGTGCTGCGCCGCGCGAAGGCGCGCAAGCCGGTGGTGCTGCTCAAGGGCGGTCGCACGAGCCAGGGGCAGCGCGCGGCCGCGTCGCACACCGGTGCGCTCGCGGGCAGCCAGCGGGCGTGGGATGCCCTCGGCCGGCAGACCGGCACCCCCATGGTCGACACGCTCGATGAATTCCTCGACGCGCTGGCGACGCTGCAATGTCTTGCGCCGCGCGCCACCGCATCGACTCGCGCCGTGCTCTTCGGCAACGGCGGCGGCACCAGCGTGCTGGGCAGCGACGCGTTCGACCGCGCGGGCTTTTCCATCGCCGCCTTCGATGCGGCGACCTTGCAGCAGCTGGAGGCCTTCGAGCTGCCGGCGGGCTCGTCCGTCGCCAACCCCATCGACGTGCCCGCGGGCGCATTGCAGCAGGACGAAGGCCGCGTGGCCGAACGCATCATCGCCACCGTGGCCGCGAGCAGCCATGCGGACGCGTTGGTGATCCACGTCAACATGACCGTGATCCTGGGCTTCCGACACGTGGACATGCTGGGCAACATCATCCGCGCCGTGCTGCGCGTGCGCGAGTCCGACCGCTCGGGCCTGCACGTCGCGCTGGTGCTTCGCTCCGATGGCGACGCCGAAACGGAGCAGCGCAAGCGCGACTACTGCGCGCAGGCGATGGCCAGCGGCGTGCCCGTCTTCGACGAACTCGCGCAGGCCGCGCGAGGCCTGGCCGCGCTGCGCACGATCGAAGCGCATCGCGCCAGGCTGGCGGCGCCGGCGCATTGATGTCATGCGGGCCGCAGGCTGGGTTCGAGGTCGTGGCCCGTGTAGATCTCCACCGGCTTCAGTTCGCGCACCACCTTGAGCGCGGCGACGGCATCGACCACGTTCACCAGGATGCCGTTGGGCACGAAGTCGGTGAAGTTGCGGTTGAGCGGGATGGCATCGGCGGCGATCACCGCCAGACCGTCCTCGCGCTGCACGGTGACGATCTGCGAGCCCGGCGTATGGCCGCCCACGTGGCGCAGGCGCACGCCGTCGCGAAGGTCGCGCTCGCCGTCGACCGGGTCCACGCGCCCCGAGTCGAGCAGCGCCGTGAGCATCTGCCGATGGCTGAAGAAGCGCGACGTGGCGGGGTGATCGTGCGCCTGCCCTCGGAAGAAGTCGATCTCGCTGCGCTGCACATGGAAGCGCGCATGCTCGAACAGGTCGGCCGATGCCGCATGGTCCCAGTGCAGGTGGCTCAGAACGACGTCGCGAACCTGTTCCACCTCCACCCCTTGTTGGCGCAGCGCGGCGTCGACTCGCACCGTGTCGCGCAAGCCGCGCTTTCGCGCTTCGTCCAGCGGCGGGCCGGTGTCCACCAGGATGCAATCGTCTGCGCGGCGTACCAGCCACGCGCGGTACGCGATCTCCTGCGGGCCCGAGTCTTCGGAGAGATAGAAGAACCACGCCCGGTGCGCGGTGCGGCGGCCCAGCGCGAGCGGTTCGATGCGCCAGTGCGCGCTGGTGCCATTGGTCATTGCGATGTCCTCACGGGGGCGAAATCACGGCGCCGCGCCAGCAGGATGGCGGGCCCCACTGCCGCCAGCGATGCCATCACGAGAAAGGAGGCGTCCCATTGTCCGCCGCGCCAGTCGCGCAGCGCGCCCACGAGCCAAGAGCCCGTGCCCGCGCCGAAGAAGCCCAGCAGGTACAGCTCGGAAAGGCGGCGGCCGGCCTCCCGCGCCGGAAAGATGCCGCGCACCAGCGAGCCGAACGCGGGCAGGTAGCCGCCGAAGCCCAGCCCCATCGCCAGCAGGCCGACCACCAGCGTGGCGGGAGAACCCGACGAAAAAACGATCCATGTGCCGGCCATGTGCAGCAGCGACATGGCGACGATGACGCGGAACACGCCGCCGCGCGCCAGGAACGCGCCGACGCCCAGCCGCGAGAACAGGGTGATGCCGAACAGCGCAGACATCAGCGCGCCCGCCGCGGCAGGCCCCATCCCGACGCCTTCGCCGTACGCGACCATGTGGCTCGCGATGCCGAAGAGCGCGGTGTTCGAGCAGTAGAGCGCCGCGCCCAGCAGGAAGGTGATGCCGCTGCGGTGCGTGGGCCTGGCAGGGCCGTGGCCTCCGTCGGGTGCGGCATGTGAAGGCGGATGCGACGGCAGATAGAACGCGGCAGCGGCGAGCATGCAGCCGGAGCAGATCAGGCCATAGCCTTGCAGCGCGCTGCGCCAGCCGTGGTGCTCCGCCGCGACGCGCAGAAGGGGCGGGATCACGAGGCCGCCCACGCTCTGGCCGCACAGCGCGATGGACACCGCCACGCCGCGATGCTTGTCGAACCAGTGCGAGACCGCTGCGGCCAGCGGGCTGAAGAACGCACCTTGCCCGAGGCCTCCCACGAGCAGGCCGAAGGCGAGCGCCATCTGCCAGAACGAGCTCGCGTGGCTGGCCAGCACCAGGCCTGTCCCCGTCGCGATCGCCGCGGACACCGCGATCGGGAAGAACCCGCGCCGGTCGAGCAGGCGCCCGAGCACGATGGAGCCCAGCCCCGCGCAGGCCATCGCGGCGGTGTGCACCAGCGCCACGCGGCCATGCTCCCAGCCGAAGTCCTGCGCGATCAGGCCGAAGAGGATCGGTACCGACGTGACTGCGCCGAAGCTGAGCGACGCCATCGCCAGCGTGGCGAGCGCCACGGCCCAGCTGTAGGCGGAGTCGACCTGGCGCGCGTTCGGGATCGATGCGAGCAAGCCTGGCGTCCTTCCTAAAGCGCGCGGTGCATGCCGCCGTCGACGTACAGACGCTGCCCGGTCACGTAGCGCGCGCGCTCGGAGGCGAGGAACGTGACGACGTTCGCCACGTCCTCGGGCTCGCCGAAGTAGCCGGCGGGCACACTCGCGCGGATGAAGGCCTCGCGGGCCTCCTCGGTGGGGTACATGCGCTCGTCGATCTGCTCGCTGTGGATGCGCCCCGGCATGATGCAGTTCACCGTCACGCACTGCGCCGCCACTTCGCGCGAAAGGCCCTTGGCCCACGCATGCACGCCGGCCTTCGCGATGTTGGCGCCATTGACCGTAGGCGGCTCGAACGAGCCGGTGATATTGATGATGCGGCCCCAGCGCTGCTGCAGCATCGACGGCAGCACCGCGTGGCCCAGCCGCCGCAGCGACGTGAGGTTCAGCGTGATGGCCTCGTCCCATTCCTCCTCGGTCGACGAGATCGTCAGCGGGCGTGAGCCGCCCGCGTTGTTCACGAGGATGTCCACGCGGCCGAAGGCGTCGAGCACGCGTCCGGCCAGCCCGGCGGGCGCATCGGGCTGCGTGAGATCGGTACAGATGACCATCGGCGCCGCCGCGCCGGTTTCCTCGATCTCGCGGCTCAGGCTCTCCAGAAGCTCCTTGCGGCGCGCGACCACCACCGTCGTGGCGCCTTCCCTGGCCAGTGCCTTCGCAGTGCCGCGTCCGATGCCGGCGCTGGCGCCGGTCACGAGCGCGACCTTCCCCTGCAATCCAAGATCCACCTTGCTTTCCCTTCAATCGTTGTCCAGGCGTGTGTACGTGCACAGCATCGACCCGCTTTCATGCACGCGAATGTCCCAACCCGGCGGCACCACCGAAGTGCCGCCCGCTTCCGTCACCACCGCCGGCCCGCTGAAGCAATGGCCGGCGGGCATGCGTTCGCGCTCGTGGATCGTGCAGTCGACCCATCCGTCGAACCACACCGGCCGGTTGCCGGTGCGCGGCCCGCCCGCCGCTTCCTGCGTGAACCGCAGCTGCGGCTTGTCCACGAGGCCCAGCGATACCAGGCGCAGGTTCACGATCTCCACGTCGGTGTCGCGCGCGGCATAGCCGAAGGTTTCCTCGTGGCGCCTGTCGAATGCTTCGCGCAGCAACGTCCAGTCCTGCGCCGGTTCGTAAGGGACCTGCAGCGTGAACGACTGGCCGCGGTAACGCATGTCGAGGCGGGCGGCGTGCCGCTGCCGCTGGGGCGGCATGCCATCGCGCTCCAGCTGCGCGGCGGCTTCGGCCCGCATCGCACCGATCTGTTCGTCGAGCAACGCCGGCTGCAGCTGCGAAAGACGACCGCCCCACACGCGCACCGAATCGCGGCGCAGATCGGCCAGCATCTGGCCCAGCGCCGAGAGGTGCCCCGGAAAGCGCGGGATCACCACGGTGGAGATTGCGAGCTCCTGCGCCACTTCGAACACGTGCATCGGCCCCGCGCCGCCATAACCCAGGAGCACGAAGTCGCGCGGATCGAAGCCGCGGTGGACCGACACCTCGCGCACCGCGCCGGCCATCTTCGCTGTCGCGACCCGCAGCGCGCGTGCCGCGAGTTCATGCAGGTCGGTCTCGCCGAGCTTGTCAGCCACGGCGCGGAAAGCCTGCTCCGCGAGGTCCAGCCTCAGGCGCAGCCCGCCGCTCAGCAGGTGGTCGGCGGGCAGGCGGCCCAGCAGCAGGTTCGCGTCGGAGATCGTGGGCTCGGTGCCGCCGCGGCCATAGCAGGCCGGCCCGGGCAGTGCGCCCGCGCTGCCCGGGCCGATCTGCAGCGTGCCGTCGGGGCCCACCCACACGAGCGAGCCGCCGCCTGCGCCGATGGCGTGGATATCCAGCTGCGGCATCAGCAGCGGATACGCGTCGACCTGGTTGTCGTAGGACATGCGCGGCTCGAGCTGGTGCACCAGCGCGACGTCGGTGCTGGTGCCGCCCATGTCGAGCGTGATCACGTCCTCGATGCCGAGCATGCGCGCGATCTGCACGGCGCCGTTGACGCCGCCCACGGGCCCGGACAGGAAGGTCCCCGACACGCGGCGCGCGGCCGCGGCCAGCGTCATGGCGCCGCCGTTGGAGCCCATGATGTTCACCGGCGCGGCGACGCCGCGCGCGCGCAGCTCGCCCTGAAGGCGCTCGAGGTACTGCGCCATCATCGGCGTGAGGTACGCATTGAGCACGGCCGTCGATGTGCGTTCGAACTCGCCGCGGGCGCTCACCAGCTGCGCGGACGTGGTGACCGGCATGCCGGGCAGCAGCTGGCGCAGCGCCTGCGCCGCGTGCGCTTCGTTGGCCGCGTTCACGTAGCTGTTCACGAAGGCGATCGCGAGCGTCTCGATGCCGGCCTCACGCAGTGCGCGGGCCAGGGGCGCCGCATCGAAGCCTTCCAGCGAGCGCAGCACCGTGCCGTCGGCCGCCACGCGCTCGGGTGCCTCGAAGCGCAGTTCGCGCGCCACGATCGGCGCGGGCTTCTGCCAATCGAGTTCGAAGAGGCCGCCGATGAGCCGGCGCGCCTTGCCGATCTCCAGCAGGTCGCGAAAGCCCTCGGTGACCAAGAGCGCGGTCGCGGAGCCCTTGCGTTCGAGCAGCCCGTTGGTCGCGATCGTCGTGCCGTGCACGAACGCGCGAATGTCGGCAGGCGAGATGCCCAGCTCCTGCAGCGCATCGAGCACGCCGCGCCATTGCGCGCCGGGCATCGACGGCACCTTCGCCGACATCAGCTTGCAGTCGGTGGGTTCGTAGGCGAGCACGTCGGTGAACGTGCCGCCCACGTCGATGCCGATCAGGTAGCGGGCGCGGCTCATCGGTCAACCTCCTGCGCGGCGGCGCGCACTTCGACGGAATCGCCGTCGCGCAGGCCGAGGATGGCAGTGGCAATGGGGCCGAGCGCGAGCTTGTGCTCCTGCGTATCCTGCGTGCCGACCCACGCGCGCAGGGCGCTGCCCGCGGCGGCGGTGTTCAGCTCGACCAGGTCGCCGGGCGCGATGCGCAGCCGCCTTCGCACGTCGGCCGGCAGGTTGATCGTGCGCCGCGGGCCTTCGAAGGTGTCGGTGCCCGGGGCCACGGCCAGGCGCGTGCGGCCGTCGCGCAGGCCCGCCCGCGTCTCCCGCGTGGCGTCCCGGTCGGGCGTGCCGTCGGCCGCGAGCTCCACGCCGTACCGCGCACGCGCCTGCTGCGGCGAGAGGTAGCCCCGATGCACGTCCGCGGCGACGAGGGCGGCGTCGCGCCCGAGCGGGTCGCCCCAGCCGCCACCGCCTGCGGATTCGATGCGCACGATGTCGCCGGCCTGCAGGATGAAGCCGCCGACCTTGCCGGGAATCGACGAAGGCTCGATGACTTCGGTTCCGCGGAGGACGACGAAGCGGTTGCACGCGCCGCTGCCGCCGCCGGCCACGCCGTAGGGCGGGATGATGTTCTTGTCCGACAGCACCGAGAGGCTCGCACCGCCCGCCAGCACCTTCAGGTCGCGGCGGATGCCGCAGCCGCCGCGGTGTTCGCCCACGCCGCCCGAGCCTTCGCGGATGCCGTAGGCAGCCACCTGCACGGGAGCCTGCGCTTCGAGCACCTCGGCGCCCCATACCGCGTTGAAGTCGCCGTCGGGCCAGGCGCGGGTGCCGTGGTTGCCGTCGGTGTTCGCCGTCGCGCCCGTGCCGCCGGCCGGGTATTCGTAGAGCAGGAACATGTCGCCCGCGTCGGTGCGGCCGGAGATGTACACGTGATTGGCGCCGCCCTTGAGATCGCCGGCGCGCCGCTGCGGCATCGCCTGGCCGAGAGCGGAAACGAGCACCGACACCATCACGGCGCGGCACTCCACCATCCCGCCGCAGGGCGCGGGCAGCGTCGCGTTGAGGAAGCTTCCGGGCGGGTTGATGATCTGGAGCGGCTCGAACGAGCCGTGGTTCACCGGCGAATGCGGGTCGAGGAAAGACTTGACGGTCAGCGCGAGCGCGTTGAAGGCCATCGCAGGGCCCACGTTGGTCGGGCCCGCCGTCTGCGGCGACGAACCGCTGAAGTCCGCGATCACGCGGTCCTCCTCGATGGTGAGCTTCAGCCGCGCGATGAGCGGCTCGTTCTCGTGGCCGTTGTTGTCGAGGTAACCCTCGGCGTAATAAATGCCGTCGGGCACGGCCGCGATGCGCTCGCGCATCACCCGCTCGGCGCGCTTCATCAGCTCGCCGATCGAGCCTTCGATCGCTGCCGCGCCGAAGCGGCGGTACAGGCGCTGCACGTGCTCGGCCGCCTTGCGCGACGTGCCGAGCATGGTGCGGAAATCGCCCTCGCGCTCCTGGCGGATGCGCATGTTCGCGAACAGCAGCTCGAGGAAGGCCTCGTTCATGCGGCCGCGCTCGCAGATGCGCGTGGGCACGATGCGCATGCCTTCCTGGTAGATGTCGCGCACACGGCCCGAAAGGCTGCCCGGCGTCATGCCGCCGACGTCGCCCCAGTGGCAGCGCGCGGCGGCGAACATCACGAGCCGGCCTTCATGGAAGACGGGATACAGCATCAGCACGTCGTTCAGGTGCGTGCCGCCCGTATACGGGTCGTTGTGCAGGAAGATGTCCCCTTCCTGGATGTCGCCCGCGAAGGCCTCCAGCACGCGCGCGGTGGAGTAGGGCACCGCGAAGATGTGCAGGGGGTTGTCGTCCAGCCCCTGCGCCACCAGCTTCCCGTCGGCGCTCAGCAGCGCGCAGGAGAAGTCGTGGCCCTCGTAGATGATCGACGAGTACGAGCTGTGGATGATGTTCGCGCGCATCTCGTTGACGACGGCGACCAGCGACTCGCGCACCAGTTCCACATGCTTGTTCGTGCTCATGGCGATGAGCCCGGCGCGAAAGCCGGGCGGTGGTGGGTTGGCGTCAGGTGCACACGATGCGGCCCGCGTCGAGCAGGTCCTGCACCGCGCCCTCGAAGGCTTCGAGCGTCGGCGGAACGTCCTCGTCGCGATGCGCGAGCGAGGTCATGCCGCCTGTGAAGGACATGTTGTCCACGCCGCGCCTGCGCAGGCCGTTCGTGTAAATGTCCAACGAATCGCGGTTCAGACTGCCGCGAATCGCGGCCGGGGAAATCGACGCGAGCGAACCGCGCCGCGCACCCTTGGCGAAGTACACCGTGAAGGTGGACGACTCACCGTACACCAGCGCGTCCACGCCGAGTTCATCGATCATCTGCTGCATGCCGGCGCGCAGCTGCTTCGCGACGCTGTCGGCCTGCCGCTGCGGCTCGCCGGTGCGGATCACCTTCAGCGCCGCGACGGCGGCGGCGCTCACGATCGGGCTGGCGTTGTACGTGCCCTTGTGCGCGACGGCGGGCTTGTAGCGCTTGTACTCGACGTTCGGGTCCAGCAGCCGCATGATCTCCGCCTTGCCGCCGACAGCGCCGCCGGGCATGCCGCCGGCAACGATCTTGGCCATGGTCGTCATGTCGGGCGTGATGCCCAGAAGCTTCTGCTTGCCGCCGGGGCTCCAGCGGAAACCGGTGATCACCTCGTCGAAGATCAGCACGCAGCCGTAGCGGTCGGCCAGCTTGCGCAGGTCCCGCAGAAAGTCGTCGCTGATCGGGACGCTCCCCCAGTTCGCGCCGGACACCTCGCAGATGATCGTGCCGATGGCGGGGTCGGCCTTGAGCATTTCCTCGACGCGGTTGGCGTCCTGCGGGGCGACGGCGGCCGTCGAGCGCAGTTCATCCGGGATGCCCAGGCTAGGCCATTCGTCGAAGGGCGCCTTCATCCCGAGCAGCACGCCGTCGTGCCAGCCGTGGAAGTGGCCCTCGAAGCGCAGGAGCTTGGGCTTGCCGGTGTAGGCGCGCGCGGTGCGGATGGCGAGCAACGTCGATTCCGTGCCGGACGCGGTGAAGCGCACGCGCTCGGCGGAAGGAATGAGTTCCTGTACGAGCTCGGCCCATTCGATCTCCAGCGGATGCACGGTGGCAAAGAAGGTGCCCAGTTCCATCTGCGCCTGCACGGCCTTCACGACGTCGGGATGCGAATGCCCGAGCATCATCGCGCCGCTGCCCACCGCGTAGTCGATGTACTCGCGGCCTTCCACGTCCCACTTGCGCGCGCCCTTGGCCCGCGCGAAGTAGGTGGGATGCGGCGGCAGGAAGCGACCATCGTGCGACACGCCGCCGGGCATGGCCTTGAGCGCGCGTTCCCAGAGTTGGGCGGAGCCGGAAGAGGCCAGTTCGCCATTCATGCCTGCTACTCCTGGACGAAGGTCAGTATGTGAGTTCCATCGCCTGCGGAAGGGCGGTGGAGAACCACGGGACGAAGATGACCACCGCGAGCCCCGCGAGCAGCAGGAGCAGGAAGGGGATCAGCGGCTTGATCATCTGGTCCATGCGCACCTTGCCGACGCTGCAGGCAACGAGCACCGCGAGGCCGGTGGGCGGCACGAAAAGGCCGATGCCCGATGCGAGCACGACGACCGTGAGCCAGTGGACGATGTCGATGCCCAGCGAGCGCACGACGGGCAGCAGGATGGGCACGAAGATCAGCACGGCCGGCGCGCCTTCGAGCACGGCGCCGACGAACACGAAGATGATGGCCGTGATGACGAGCACGCCCCAGGCGGGAATCTCGGCCGCCTTCATCCAGCTCGCGACGGCCTGCGGCACGCCTTCGGTCGCCAGCAGGTAGCCGAAGATCATCGCGAAGCCCATCAGCATGGTGATGACGCCCGTGGACACGCAGGTTTCCACCAGCGCGTCGTAGATGCGCCGCCAGCTCAGGCGCCGGTAGACGAGGCCGCCCACGACCAGCGAATAGAGGACGGCGATCGCGGCCATCTCGGTGACCGTTGCCACGCCGGCACGGATGCCGCCGAAGATGAGGATCGGCACGCCCAGCGCGAGCAGCGCGTTCCAAAAGCCCTTGGCGACTTCGGCGAACGAGGCCTTCTCGCCGGCGGGCCGATTGTGGATGCGCGCCTGGACGTGCAGGAACGCCAGCATCATCGCGCCGATCAGGATGGACGGAACGATCCCCGCAGCGAACACGGCGACGACCGAGGTGTTGGCCACTGCGGCGACGATGACCATCAGGATGCAGGGCGGGATCAGGATCGCGAAGGCGCACGACGAGCCGATGACCGAGAGGCTGTACGGACGCGAATAGCCTTCCTTCTCCAGCGGCTCGAGCGTCATCGCGGACATCGCCGACACGTCGGCGACGGTGGAGCCGGAGATGCCCGACTGCAGCATCGTCGAGCCCACGACCACCATGGGCAGGCCGCCGCGGAAGCGCCCCAGCAGCGTCTGCGCGAAGCGGACCAGCTTTTCGGAGATGCCGCCTTGCTCCATGATCGTTCCCGCGAAGATGAACAGCGGGATGGCCAGGAGCACGAACGAGTCGACGCCCATCAACGTGCGGTGCACGATGAGGTTGTAGGGCAGCTGCCCGTGGAAGAACAGCGCCACGAGCGACGAGATGCCCATGGCGAAGCTGATCGGGATGCCGACCAGCACGAGCAGGATGAAGGCGAGGGTGAGGACGATGATGGTCATGCGGGACGCTCCGTCACTCGGCCCGCATCATTTCCGCCTCGATGTGGGAGACGGGAATGCGCCCTTGGAGGGTGTCGATGAAGTTGGCGAGCGCGTAGATGATCATCAGCACGCCGCCCGCGAGGGCGCTGCCGTACATCCACGCGATGGTGATGTCGAGCGCCGGCATGCGCTGCATCATGGAAAAGCCCACCGTGACCCACGCTTCCCAGGTGAAGAACATCGAGAAGGCAAGCACGATGAAGTCCTGGACCATCGCCACGGCAAGCCGCCCGCGCCGCGGCAGCTTGTTGACGAGCCAGTCCACGCCCACGTTCGCGCGATGGCGCACGGCGATCGCGAAACCCACGAGCACGATCCATGCGAAGAGCAGGCGCGCGAGTTCGTCCGACCATGGCAGGCCCACGTCGATGGCGTAGCGGCTGACGACCGAGATCACGAGGAAGAGCACGAGCAGCCCCAGTGTCGCCGCGCTCAGGCACTCGGGGATGAAGAGGGCGAGCTTGAGGATGCGGGAAGGCCGGCGCGCCTCGCGCGCCGGCTGCATCTCTCCGATCGGGATGGCCATGTCAGTCGATTGCACCGTGGGTCAACCCTTCGACTGGCTGTCCAGGACCATCTTCAGCAGGTCCTTGTCGACCTTGCCTTCGAATTCCTTCCACACGGCGCGGCCCGTCTCGCGCCACTGCTTCATTTCCTGCTCGTCCGGCGCGTACGTCTGCACGCCCAGCTTCGCGGCATACGCACGGGCCTTGTCGGTCAGCTCCTGATCGATCTTGTTGCCGTAGTCCTCGGCTTCCTTCGCGGAATCCATGACCGCCTTCTGCACGTTCGGCGGCAGCTTGTCGAAGCGGTCCTTGCGCATGGCGAGCGTCTGGATGCCGATGACCGCGCGGTTGCGCGTGGCGTACTTCAGCACCTCGTAGTGCTTGGCGGTGGCCAGCCACGTGGGCATCACGAATTCGCCGTCGACCACGCCCGAACTGAGGGCGTTGTAGACCTCGGCCCAGTCGATGGCGGTGGGGATCGCGCCCCAGTGGCGGAACATCGCGATCTCGACCGGCGACGCCGTCGTTCGGAACTTCAGGCCCTTCAGGTCGGCGGGCGTCTTGATGGCGCGACGGTTGTTCACGATGTCGCGGAAGCCGCCGTTGTCCAGGATCATGAGCAGCTTGAAGCCGTCCTTCTCGAAGCGCTTGCGGATCTCTTCGCCCACCTGGCCGTGCATCACGCGCTTGAACGCGGCCTCGTCGTTGATGACGTAGGGCAGGTCCATGAAGATCAGCGTGCGCGTGAAGGCCGCCCAATTGGCGTTGGATGCGCCGCCGAAGTCGATGGCACCGTTCACGACGGCCTCCAGCGAGGTGCGCTCGTTGTAGAGCGAGCCCGCCAGGTGGACTTCGACCTTCGCCGCGCCGTTGCTCTTCTGTTCGACAAGCTGGCCGAATTTCTGCATCGCCATGCCGATCGCCTGGTCGGCCGTCGCGCCATGAGCGAGCTTGAGGGTCATGCCCTGTGCGAACGCGGGCGCGCTCATGGCGAGGCTCGCCGCGGCCGCCGCGGAGAGCACGAGTTTCAGGAATCCAGCTTTCATGTGATGTCTCCAGGGGAAAGCGCGTTTGACAAGGCCTGCGGGTCGCACCCGTTTCGCGGACGCGGCGAGCCTGCCGGCGAAAAGCCAAACCCTTGCTGCCCGCGTCGCCCGCTGGGTATGATCCGCGCCGTTCGGCGGGAATGCGGGCCCAGGGCCGCAGGCATCTGGTTTTTGACTAACTGTCGACATTTTGAAGATTCGCGCACGCCGCGGCATACAGGGTTTTCCTTGAGGGAGATCGTTCTTGCGTGACCGTTTTTCACCCGCACCGCTGACTTTGACCCTGCCCCTGCAGATAGCCGACCGCATGGCCGAGGCGATCGTGGACGAGCGATTCGCGCCGGGCGAGCGGCTGAAGGAAGTCGAATTGGCCGCCAGCTTCGACGTCAGCCGCGCGACGATCCGCGAGGCTTTGCGGATCCTGGAGCGGCGCGGTCTGGTCGTCATCGTCCCGCAGCACGGCGCGCAGGTCGCCAAGCTGTCGCGCCAGGAGCTGGAGGACATGTTCGACATCCGCGTGATGCTGCTGGGCCTTGCGTCGCGCACGCTCGCGCGGCGCATCACGCCCGAGAAGGAAAGGCAACTTCAGGCGGGCCTCGCGCGGCTTGTCGCTGCGAAGGAGAACGCCGACGCCTACTTCCACGTGAGCGCGGAAATGGCCCTGCTCGTCGCCGACCTGGCCGGCAATGCGCTGCTGAGCGAGCAGCTTCGCTCGTTCGCGCAGCACATCGGCCGCTACGCGCGGCTGGGCTTCATCACGTCTGCGCGGCGCGAGCAGTCGCTTCGCAATTGGCGCAAGCTGATCAAGGCCATCGCCTCGGGCGACGACGCGACCGCCGAGGCGCTGCACCGGACCATGTCCCAGGAGAACCGGGTCGCTGCGCTGGCGGCCCTCGACCAGCGGGCGGCCGAGGAGGCGGTGGCGCGCGAGAGCCAGGCGCCGGCAGGCCCGCCATCCGCGCGGCGCGCCTGAGGCAGTCCTTCATAGCATCCAATCCCGCGGCGAGTGCTTGACGTCCCGCGGCGTGCGTCGCTAGAATTTGTCGACATTTCGTCAATCAGACAAACTAGCTCGTGAACAATCGACGCAGAACCCTGCTGCTGGCCGCGGCCGCCGCGGCCTTGCCCGCGCCTTTCCTCCATGCCCAGCCGTCCGGCGGCAAAACAGTGCGCATCGTGGTGCCTTTCTCCGCCGGTGCGCTGACGGACATCATTGCCCGCATCTACGCCGAGAAGCTCACGCCGCTGGTCGGCGAGCCGGTCATCGTGGACAACAAGCCCGGCGGTGGCGGCGTCACCGCGTCGCAGTACCTGCTCACGCAGCCGGCGGACGGCAAGACACTCCTCTTCGTCTCGTCCGCGCACGCGGTGAACCCGGCGCTGCGCAGCAAGCTGCCTTACGACACCGAAAAGGACTTCGCGGGTCTTGCGCTGATCGCCAAGTCGCCGAGCGTCGTGGCGGTGCCCGGCGACCACCCCGCCCAGACGCTGGAGGACCTGATCCGCATGGGCAAGCAGAAGCCCGGCTCGCTCACCTACGGCAGCGCGGGCGTGGGCGCCGCCACGCACCTGGCCGGCGAATACTTCCGCACCGAGGCGGGCCTGCAGATGGTGCACGTGCCTTACAAGGGCGTGCAGGAGGCGGTGAGCGCGGTGGCGGGCAAGCAGCTCGACCTGGCTTTCCCGCCGATCGCCCTTGCGCTCCCGCTCATCAGGGCGGGCCGCATCCGCGCGCTGGCGGTGACGAGCCCGCAACGCGTTCCCACGATGGCCGATACGCCCACCGTGGCCGAGAAGGGCTACCCTGGTTTCGACTCGAGCATCTGGTATGCGCTCGTCGCGCACGGCGCCACGCCGAAGCCCGCGATGGAGTCGCTCGCGCAGGCCGTGCTCAAGGTGTCCGCGATGCCCGATGTGGCCGAAAAGCTTCGCTCCCAGGGCCTTGTGCAGGAAAAGCTGACGCTCGCCGAGTTCGACCGGTTCATCGCCACGGAGGTCCGCACGCTTGGCAAGCTGGTGCGGGACAGCGGCATCACCCCCGAGTGACGCGGTTGCCCCGATGCCACTGACGACGCCCCAGCCGCTCCTGCACACGCTGCCTCTTCAGGTGGCGGAGCATCTCGGGGCGCGCATCATCGAAGGCGCGCATGCGCCGGGCAGCCGCCTGCGCGAGATCGAGCTGGCCGAGTCTTTCGACGTGAGCCGCGCGACGATCCGCGAGGCGCTGCGCCTGTTGGAGCAGCGTGGCCTCGTGCGCATCCTGCCGCAGCGCGGCGCGCACGTGACGCAGCTTTCGGCCAAGGAGCTGGACGACCTTTTCGAGGTGCGGGCCTCGCTGCTGGCCACCGGCTCGCGCATCGTCGCGGAGCGTTGCACCGCGGCGGAGGCGGCCACGTTGCGTTCCGTGCTCGAACGCCTGCGCCAGTGCGTGGACGACGTGAACAGCTACTCCCGCACCAGTGCGGAGCTCGTGCACATCCTCGTCCACATGTCCGGCAACGAGGTGCTCGCCAGTTATTGCGACGACTTCGCGCTGCGCATCGGCCGCTACGCGCGCATGGGCCTGATGACGGCCGCGCGCAGGCGCCGCTCCATCTCGATCTGGTCGAAGCTCATCTCGGCGATCACGCACCGCGACGGCGCAGCCGCCGCGGCGCTGCATGCGCAGCTGTCGCTCGAGAACCGCACGGCGGCGCTCGACGAATTCAAGAAATCCCAGGCCGGCGGGCAGCAACCCCCCAGCCCCCCTGTTCGGGGCCCGAGAAAGCCCCTTTCCACGGAGTACGCAACATGACAAGAATGACTGGTGGCCAGGCCGTCGTCGAATCCCTGAAGGCGGAGGGCGTGTCGCACGTTTTCGGCCTCATCGGCTCGGCCGGCATGGAGATCTTCGATGCGCTGTTCGACGCGAAGTCGGTGCGCTTCATCGGCGTGCGCGACGAGCGCACCGGCGTGCACATGGCCGACGGGTATGCACGCGCATCGGGCCAGGCCGGAGTGTTCCTCGCAGGCCAGAACGGCCCCGGCGCGACCAACCTGGTGACCGGCCTCGCGCAGGCCTACGCGGCCTATTCGCCCGTGGTGGCGCTCGCGGGCTCGCTGTCTTCCGCGCACATCCACCGCGACGCTTTCCAGGAGGTAGACCAGCAGTCGCTCTTCAAGCCGATCACCAAGCGCACGATGATGCTCACGCAGACGGCGCGCGTCCCCGAGATGGTGCGCGAGGCCTTCCGCGTCGCGATGAGTCCGCGCCGCGGGCCCGTGCTGGTCAACCTGCCGCGCGACCTGCTCGCCGACACCGCCGAATTCGCAGAGATGCCGTCCACGCGCGGCCGGCAGTTCGAAGGCGGCTTCACCGGATCGCGCGATCTGCTGGAGCAGGCCGCGAAGCTGCTCAAGGGCGCGAAGCGCCCGCTGATCCTCGCCGGCGGCGGCGTGAAGAATTCGCGCGTGCACGAAACCGTGATCGCGCTGGCCGAGGCGCTGCAGGCGCCGATCGCGATGTCGCCGGGCCACGGCGATGCGATCCCGTGCACGCACCGCCTTTACGCGGGCCAGGTCGGGCCCCGCGGCAATGCCGTGGCCTCCGACCTGGCGAAGCGCGCCGATGTGATCCTCGCGCTCGGCACGCGCCTGGGCTTCAACACGACGTTCTATTCGTACGACAACCTGAACAAGGACGCGAAGATCATCCAGGTCGAAGCCGAGCCGACCGCGATCGGCCGCTTCTTCCCCGTGGAGGTGGGCGTCGTCGGCATGGCCGGCGAAGTCTCGACGGACCTGCGCGTGCTGCTGCAGGGCCACGCGCCTGGCAATGAAACGCGCGACTGGTGCGAAGCCTTCGTTCAGGCGCGCAAGGCCTTCCTCGAAAAGCGGGATGCCGACGCGGGCGAAGGCAGCGATCCGCTGCAGCCGGGTTTTCTCTTCAAGACGCTGCGTGACGTTCTGCCGGACGACGCGATGTACACGATGGATGCCGGCACGCTGTGCCTGCAGGCCACCGACAACATGCGCTATGCGCAGACGCCCGCGCTCTTCACGCCGCTCGATTTCGGGCTGGTCGGTTTCTCCTATGCGTGCGGCCTGGGGGTGAAGCTCGCGCAGCCGAACCGCACCGTGATCAGCTTGATGGGCGACGGCGGCTTCGGCATGGCGCACAGCGAGATCGGCACGGCCGTGGAAAACGGCATCAACACCGTGTGCATCGTGATGAACAACGGCTGCTGGGGCGCGGAGAAGGCCTACCAGCGCGACTTCTTCGGCCAGCGCTACATCGGCGCGGACGTGCCGAACCCGCCGTACGACAAGCTGGCCGAGCTCTGGGGCGCGCGCGGTTTCCGCGTGGACCGCGCGGCTGATCTCGCGAAGACGGTCGCCGAGGCGGTCGCTTGCGGCAAGCCGGCGGTCGTCGACGTGAAGGTGGACCCGGCGGCGCTCTACAGCTTCCGTCGCGATTCGTTCAAGCACAGGGCACAGGACAACAAGGGTTGAAGTGGAGCAATTCGATTTCATCGTGGTCGGCGCAGGCTCGGCCGGATGCGCGGCGGCCAGCCGCCTGACCGAGAACGGGCGCCACCGCGTGCTGCTGCTGGAGGGCGGCGGGCCGGACCGCAACGTGTGGATTCACGTGCCGCTGGGCGTGGGCAAGCTGCTCACGAACGACCGCTATGCGTGGAGGTTCGAGACCGAGCCGCAGACCACGCTGCAGGGCCAGCGCGTCTACTGGCCGCGCGGCAAGGTGCTGGGCGGATCGAGCGCGCTCAATGGCATGGCGTACGTCTGGGGCGATCCCGAAGAATACGACCGCTGGGCGCGGATGGGCGTCACCGGCTGGTCGTTCAGGGAACTGCTGCCGTACTTCAAGCGCCTCGAAAGCAACGTGTTCACGCACAACCCGCTGCGCGGGCGGGACGGGCCGGTGCGCATCACCGACCGCGGCGTGGCCGACAGGGACCGCATCTCCGATGCGTGGGTCGAGGCGTGCCGCGAACTCGGCATCGCCGAGACGCCCGACTACAACGCCGTGAAGTACGAAGGGGTGCGCTACCTGGAGCAGACGGCGTGGAAGGGGCGGCGCTGGAGCGCGGCCGTCGCTTACCTGCGCGAGGCGCGCAAGCGCCCGAACCTCGACATCCGCACGGGCGCGCTGGTGCGGCGCGTCGTGCTGGAAGGCACTCGCTGCGTGGGCGTGGAATACGAGCTGGACGGACAGGTGCGCGTGGCGCGCGCCGGGCGCGAAACGGTACTGTGCGCGGGCGCGGTGCAGTCGCCGCAGCTGCTGGAGCTCTCTGGCATCGGCGATCCCGGCGTGTTGCAGGCTGCGGGCATCCAGCCGCGGCATGCGCTGCGGCATGTGGGCGAGAACATCAGCGACCACCTGCAGGTGCGCTGCACTTACCGCAGCCGCATCCCGGGCACCATCAACGACATCATGCGAAGCCCGCTCTACAGGATGCGGGTGGGGCTGCAATACATCTTCACGCGCAAGGGCCTGATGGCCGGCACGTCGTCGACCGCGCACGCGATCACGCGCGCGCAGCCGGGCGCGCAGCGCCCCGACGTGATGGTGCGCATCTACCACATCAGCGGCAAAGACCGCTACTCGCGAAGCCCCGGCGCGGGGATCGACCCGTGGTCCGGCTTTTCCATCGGCGGCTTCATGCTGTACCCGCAGTCGCGCGGCAGCATCCACGCGGTGTCGGCGGACCCGCGCGCTTTTCCGAGCATCCAGCCGAACTACCTGGCGGAAGAGGAAGACAGGCAGACGGCCGTGAACATGCTGCGCCTGATCCGCGACATCGCGAAGCAGCCCGCGTTGCACGACGTGATCGCCGAGGAGCACCGGCCGGGCCCCGCGACGGATGGCTACGAGGAACTGCTCGACTACGCGCGCGGATCCGGCCAGACCGCCTGGCATACCGTGGGGTCGTGCCGCATGGGGCGGTCCGCCGACGATTCCGTTCTCGACTCGAAGTTGCGCGTGCACGGCATCGCGGGACTGCGCGTGGCGGATGCATCGGTGATGCCCACCATCGCATCGTCGAACACCAATGCGCCCGCGATCATGATCGGCGAGCGCGCCGCCGACTTCCTTCAGGAGGAACAATGAAAGAGCAGATCCCCACGCCGAATTGCGAAGACCACATCGCGCGAGGCGACTGGAATCCGTTGTGGGACCAACTGCGCGAACTGGACCCGCAGTTCATGGAGGCCTACCTCGCCTTCCGGAGCGTGCCGCACAAGACGGGCCCACTGCCGCAGAAGACGAAGGAGTTGATCATGATCGCCATCAATGCGGCCACGACGCACCTTTATGGCCCGGGTGTGCGGCGACACATGAAGAACGCGCTGCGCGCCGGGGCCACGCGCGACGAGATCCTCGAGACGATCCAGCTGACGACCGTCATGGGCATTCACTCGTGCAATCTCGCCGTGCCGATTCTCATGGAGGAGGTGGCGAGCTTCGAGAACGAGCAGGCGGCCCTGCCGTAGCGGCCGCCCGTCGTCCAGATTGCTGCTCGACGGCAGCGGCAGACACCGACGTTCGCGCCTTCTTCAGCGCGCCCGGGCGGCGACGAGCTTCATCCCGGGCATCAATTCAGTCGCCAGCTCGGGCCGTTCCAGCGCGTAGTCCAGGTTCATGCGCGCGATTTCCACGTGCTCCTCGCCCAGGGCCTGGGCCCGGTAACCCTGGCCTTTTTCGATGGCCTGCACCATCGCGTGATGCGTGCGGTGGGCATGCTGCATCCATTGATGGCCTTCCTTCATCGAAGACTGCATGGGCAGCATGGCGCTCGGCGCCGCAAAGGGCTTGCTGTCCAGCAGGACCATCATGCGTTGCACCGTCGAATTGCCACACCCTTCCACCACCAGGCTGTGGAAGCGGTCGTTCATCTCGACATAGGCCGCGTAGTCGTCCAGTTCCATCGTCGCCTTGTTGACGACCTGGTCGCCCGCATCCAGGCAGTCGTGCAGCTCCCGCAGCAGCTGGCGAGGCGCGCCGTCTTCGGCCAGCAGGCGCAATGCCAGGCCTTCGATCACGCCCCGCACACGAATCGCGTCGGCGATCTCCTGTGCGGTGAAACGCCGCATCTGATAGCCGCCGGCGGAAGAGGGCTCGATCAGGCCTTCGTGTTCCAGGCTGGTCAAAGCCAGGCGCACCGGCGTGCGTGACGCACCCAGTCTTTCTGCCAGCGGGATCTCGGCCAAGCGTTCTCCGGGGCCGAATCCGCCTTTGAGGATCAAGTCACGCAACTGAACCAGCACGCGAGATTGTTGGGAGTCCATGGAGGCTTTGTATGCAACGAACGTCCGAGGATTTTAGAGCCGGACCTTTCTGCACACATGCGCGGCACTGTGGCCTGCTTATTGCATACATGAATTCAAGCGGGTCGCACCGATGGGGCGCCTGCACCAAAAGGGTCCCTGGTACCGAACGTCGTTTCATTCAAATTCTGCGTCAAAAATACGCGTAAACCCCTAGTTGCGAATGGGACGCGGGAGGTTACGGTATGCCATTGCATGCAATTGCACTCCACCCACCTCGTCAACCTGGATTCTCAAAATGATCAGCGCCGAGCAAAACGAATTGATCACCCGTGTCGGACGCGGCACACCCGCCGGCACGCTGCTGCGCCACTACTGGCAGCCCGTGGCCCTGGCCGAGGAACTGCGGGGCCCGCGCCCGCTCCGGCCCGTCCAGCTCATGGGCCAGCACTTCGTGCTCTTCCGTGACGAGACCGGCCGCCTCGGCCTGCTCGATCGCGACTGCCCGCACCGCGGAGCCGACCTGGCCTACGGCCGGCTGGAAGGCGGCGGCCTTCGCTGCGCCTTCCACGGCTGGCTGTTCGACGCCTCCGGCCAATGCCTGGAAACGCCGGCAGAGCCCGCGGGCAGCAAGCTGTGCACACGCATCCGGCAGGGCGCCTACCCGGTGGTGGAGAAAAGCGGGATCGTGTTCGCATACATCGGGGAAGGCGAGCCGCCGGCATTTCCGGCGTTCGACTGCTTCGTCGCGCCCGACAGTCACACCTTCGCCTTCAAGGGCCTGTGGGAATGCAACTGGCTGCAGGCCCTGGAAGTGGGCATGGACCCTGCCCACGCCTCCTTCCTGCACCGCTTCTACGAAGACGAGGACACCTCCGAGAGCTACGGGAAGCAGTTCCGTGGTGCTTCCGCCGATTCCGACATGGCCATCACGCAGGTGCTGCGCGAGTACGACCGGCCGGAGATCCGTGCCGAAGCCGCGCCCTACGGCATGCGCCTGACCACCTTGCGCACGCTCTCGCCCGAACAGACCCACGTGCGCGTCACCAACGTGGTGTTCCCGCAAGCCTTCGTGATCCCGATGAGCACAGAGATGACCATCTCCCAGTGGCATGTGCCGATCGATGACCACAGCTGCTACTGGTATGCCATCTTCACCAGCTTCACCGGCCCGGTCGACAAGGCCCAGATGCGCGAGCAGCGCCTCAAGACCATCGAGCTGCCCGACTACACCTCGCGCAAGAACAAGCGCAACCAGTACGGCTACAACGTCGAGGAGCAGCTGAACAGGACCTACACGGGGATGGGCGAAGACATCAACGTGCACGACCAGTGGGCCTGCGAGTCCATGGGCAGCATCCAGGACCGCACGCGCGAGCATCTGGGCACCACCGACAAGGGCATCATGATGTACCGCCGCCAGCTGGTGAAGGCCATCGAGGCCGCCCAGGCCGGCCAGCCCGTGCCCATGCGGCCGACCGCCGAAGAAGCCGGTGCGCTGACGGGGCCGCCCTCCGTCGATGGCGTCGCCGCCGCCGACAAGGCCGACAGCTACTGCGCGGATGCCGACCTGGTGCGCCGCCAGGGATCCGACTGGGCCGGCGCGCGCCTGACGGCGGCCTGAAGGAGCGCACGGTGAGCACTTTCGCCGAACGCTTCGGTCTCTGGAGCGCAGAACAGAAGGCACAGGCCGCCGAGATCGCGGGCCGCATCGATGCGGGCGAGATCGACGTGCTGCGCTTCGCCTGGCCCGATCAGCATGGCGTGCTGCGCGGCAAGACGCTGGTGGCCGAGGCCGCGCGCGGCGCGTTGTCACGCGGCGTCAATCTCACGACCACGCTGCTGGCCAAGGACACCTCGCACCGCTCCGTGTTTCCGGTGTTCTCGGCGGGTGGTGGCTTTGCGCTGGAAGGGCTGCAGGGCGGGGCCGACTTCGTGGTCCTGCCGGACCCGTCCACCTTCCGCACGTTGCCCTGGGCGCCACGCACCGGCTGGGTGCTGTGCGATGCCTACATGAAGGACGGCCGGCCTTGCCCCTTCGCCACCCGCCCCATTCTGCAGCGCGCGTTGGCTCGACTCGGCGCGCGAGGGCTGGAGTTCGTGGCCGGCCTGGAAGTGGAATTCCACGTTTTCAGGCTGGACCAGGAAGCCCTGGCCCTCGGCGATGCGGGTCAGCCCGGCACGCCGCCCGCCGTCTCGCTGCTCACGCAGGGTCACCAGTACCTGACCGAGCTGCGCTACGACCGCGTGGACGGGCTGATGGAACTGCTTCGGCACGATCTGCTCGCGCTGGGCCTGCCGCTGCATTCGCTTGAAATCGAGTTCGGTCCCAGCCAGTTCGAACTGGTCTTCGGCCCGACCGCGGGCCTGGTTCCGGCCGACACCATGGTGCTGCTGCGCAGCGCGATCAAGCAGATCTGCCAGCGAAACGGCCTGCATGCCACCTTCATGTGCCGTCCTCGCATTCCCAGCGTGATGTCCAGCGGATGGCATCTGCATCAGTCGCTGCGCCATGCCGAAGGTGGCGACAACGCCTTCATGCCCGAGGCTGGCAGCGCAGCGCCGCTGAGTCCGCTCGGCATGCATTACCTGGCCGGCCTGAAGGCCCATGCCTGCGGTGCCGCCGCGCTGGCCAGCCCGACCATCAACGGCTACCGGCGCTACCGGCCGTTCTCGCTCGCCCCGGACCGGGCGATCTGGGCGCAGGACAACCGCGGCGCCATGTTGCGCGTGCTGGGTGCGCCGGGCGACAGTGCCTCGCGCATCGAGAACCGCATCGGCGAGCCCACGGCCAATCCTTACCTCTACCTGGCATCCCAGATCTTCTCCGGGCTGCACGGCATCACCGGGGCGATGGACCCGGGCGCCTCGGCGGACGTCCCCTACGAGACGCCGGCCGAACACCTGCCGCGCTCGCTCGAGGCGGCGCTCGCGACGCTCCAGGCCGACGCCGTGCTGGTCGACGGCCTGGGACGCGATTTCGTCGACTACTACTGCCACATCAAGCAAGCCGAGATCGCCCGCTTCCAGCTCGAGGTGACCGAATGGGAACACCGCGAGTACTTCGACATGTTCTGACCATGCCCACGATCCACTACATCCTCAAGGACAGCACGACCCGCAGTGTCGAGGCCAAGGCCGGCGACAGCGTGATGGAGACGGCCATCCGTCACAACATCCGCGGGATCGACGCCGAGTGCGGGGGCAGCTGCTCCTGCGCGACCTGCCACGTCTACGTGGCCGACGAGTTCCTGGCCAAGCTCAGCCCCGCCGACGACATGGAGGACGAACTGCTCGACGGAACGGCCAGCGAGCGCGCAGCCAACAGCAGGCTCAGCTGCCAGATCATCGTCACGCCCGAGCTGGACGGCCTGACGGTTCGCGTGCCGGAGACGCAGGTCTGATGGCGGACGCGCTCGTCATCGTCGGCGCCTCCTACGCGGGCGTGCAACTCGCGGCTTCGGCGCGCGACATGGGTTTTGCCGCCCCCATCGTGCTGCTGGGCGACGAGCTGCATGCGCCCTATCAGCGCCCGCCGCTGTCCAAGGGGCTGCTGAGCGGCAAGACGTCTGCGGACCAGCTCGCGCTGCGCGGCCCGGACTTCTATGCCGAACAGCAGATCGAATTGCGCCTGGGCGTGCGCGCCACGGCCATCGATCCGGCGGCCCGGCGCGTCCAGCTCGACGATGGCAGCCACCTGGACTACGGCTGGCTGGCCCTGGCCACGGGCGCGCGTTGCCGGCCACTGCCCCTTCCCGGCGCACAACTGAAGGGCGTGCACGAACTGCGTACCTTGGACGATGCGCTCGCCGTGCATGCGGCCCTCGATGCCTGCGGCCCCGGCAAACGAGCGTGCGTCATCGGTGGCGGCTTCATCGGCCTGGAAGTGGCCGCCGCGCTGACGGCGTCCGGCACGCAGGTCACCGTCATCGAGGGCCAGCCCCGCCTCCTGGCGCGCAGCTTCCCGCCGATGATGTCCGCGTATGTGGCCGCCGCACACAGAAAGCGCGGCGTGACGCTGGAACTGGGATGCGGCGTGCAGGCGCTGCAGGGCGACGACGGCGGCCAGGTCCGGTCCGTGCGGCTGGCCAACGGGCAGGTGCTGCCCTGCGACAGGGTGGTCCTGGGCATCGGCGTCGTGCCCAACGTGGAGCTCGCCCAAGCCGCAGGCATCGAGTGCGCGGACGGCATCCTGGTCGATGGGCTGGGCCGCACGAGTGCGCCGCATGTGCTGGCCATGGGGGATGTGGCCAACATGGTGCTGCCGGCCGTGCCCGGCGGGCCGGAGCGCATGCGGCTCGAATCGATCCAGGCGGCCAACGATGGCGCGCGCGCCGCGGCCTCGCTCATCGCCGGCCAGCCGCAGCCGCTGTCCGCCGTGCCTTGGTTCTGGAGCGAACAGCATGACCTCAAGTTCCAGATGGCTGGCATCCCTGCGCCCGGGGACCAGGTCGTCACGCGCGGCGATATGGGAAGCGACCGCTTCACGCAGTTCTATGTCCGAGGCGGCGCGGTGGCGGCGGCGCACTCCGTCAACCGGCCGGCCGAGCACATGCTGGCACGAAAGCTGATCGCGAATCGCGCGGTGATCCCCGCCGAAGTCCTGGCCGACCCCGAAGCAGATCTCAAACCGTTTTCAACCATCCCAAACTTTCGGCCCGCAGGCTGAAGCTCACCCACGGAGTTCACGATGAAGATAAACAAGCGCACCCTCATGCTGGCCACCGCCGCCGCACTGGCCTGCATCGCCGGTGCCGCGCAGGCGCAGGACGCGCTCAAGATCGGCCTGATCGGCACCTACTCCGGCCCCTATGCCGACTACGGCCGGCAGTTCGACGCGGGCGTGGCGCTGTACCTGAAGGAGCATGGCGGCAAGATTGCCGGCCGCACCGTCGAGATCGTCAAGAAGGACACGGCCGGGCCCAATCCCGACGCCTCGAAGCGCATCGCGCAGGAACTGATCGTGCGCGACAAGGTGCAGATCCTCACGGGCCTGGACTTCAGCCCGAACGCCTATGCCGTGGGCGCGGTGGCCACCCAGGCCAAAATTCCCACGGTGGTGATGAATGCCTCGTCCTCGGCCATCACCACCAGCTCGCCCTACGTGGCGCGGCTGTCCTTCACGGTGCAGCAGGTGTCGGACCCGATGGCGCGCTGGATGCTCAAGAACGGCACCAAGGAAGCCTATGTGGTCGTGGCCGACTACGCGCCGGGCACCGACTCCCTGACGGCCTTCAAGAAGGCCTTCGAGCAGGGCGGCGGAAAGGTCGTGGGTGAGCTGCGCACGCCCATGAACAACCCCGACTTCTCGGCCTACGTCCAGCGCATCAAGGACGCCAAGCCCCCGGCCGTGTTCTTCTTCTTCCCCTCGGGCGTGATGCCGCCGGCCTTCCTCAAGGTCTGGAAGGAGCGCGGCATGGAAGAAGCCGGCATCAAGCTCTACGCCACCGGCGAAGCCACCGACGACAGCTACCTGGACGCCACCGGCGACGTGGCGCTGGGCCTCGTCACCAGCCACCACTATTCCTATGCCCACCCGTCGGCGAAGAACCAGGGCTTCGTGAAGGCCTTCGAAGCCCAGTTCGGCACCGGCATGCGGCCCAGCTACTTTGCGGTGACGGCCTACGACGCCATGGAAGCCATTGCCCTGGCCCTCAAGAAGACCGGTGGCGACGTCAGCGGCGACAAGGTGATGGAGGCCCTCAAGGGCCTGCGTTTCGAAAGCCCGCGCGGCCCGGTCGAGATCGACTCCGCCACGCGCGACATCGTGCAAACCGTCTACATCCGCAAGGTGGAAAAAGTGGGCGGCAAGCTCGTCAACGTCGAGTTCGACAAGTTCGACCGGGTCAAGGATCCGGCCAAGGAAGCCCAGTAAGAAGGCGCCAGGATGCTCCCGCGTCCGCGCAGCATTGGAGACTCCATGGGAGTTGTTCTATTCGACGGGGTCGCCTACGGCATGCTCCTGTTCCTCATGGCGGTGGGCCTGTCCATCACCATGGGCTTGATGAATTTCGTGAACCTCGCGCACGGCAGCTTCGCGGTGCTGGGCGGGTACGCCGCCGCGGTGCTGATGAATCAAGCCGGTCTGCCGTTCTGGGCGGCGCTGGCGGCGGCCTTCGCGATCGCGGCCCTGATTGGCGCCTTGCTCGAGTTCGTGTTCATTCGCCGGCTCTACCGCGCCCATCCGCTGGACCAGGTGTTGCTTTCCATCGGCGTCGTGTTCGTGTCCATTGCGGCGCTGACCTACTTCTTCGGTCCGTCCATGCTTCCGTTCCATCTGCCGCCTGAACTTCAGGGACAGTTCTCGGTGGGCGATGTCCAGCTGAGCCGGTACCGCGGCTTCCTGATCGTGGCCGGCGTCCTGGTGCTGGCGCTCCTGCTGCTGGCCTTGGGACGCACGCGCTACGGCGCCATGGTGCGCGCCGCGGTGGACAACCAGCGCGTGGCCGGTGGCACCGGCATCCACGTGCAGCGTCTGTTCTTCCTGACCTTCTCGCTGGGCTGCGGCCTGGCGGGCCTGGGCGGCGCACTGAGCCTGGGGATGCTCGGGCTGGAGCCCTCGTTCCCGCTCAAGTACATGGTCTATTTCCTCATCGTCGTTTGCGTCGGCGGGGCCGGCACCGTCACCGGGCCCTTCGCCGCGGCCTTGCTGGTGGGCATCGTCGATGTGGCCGGCAAGTACTACCTTCCCGAGACCGGCGCCTTTCTGATCTACGTGTTCATGATCGCCATGCTGCTGCTGCGGCCCAACGGCATCGTCCCGAAGAAGGGCATCGCATGAAAGCCATCGTTCTGTCGCCGGCGCAGTTGCGCCTGGCCGAGATCGCCTTCTGGCTGGCGATCGCATCGAGCTTCTTCCTGGCACCCGATCACCTCACGCTGCTGTCGCAGATCCTGATCTTCGGCCTCTTCGCCGTGGCACTGGACATGGCACTGGGCTATGCCGGCATCCTCACCCTCGGCCATGCAGCCTTCTTCGGCGCGGGTGCGTACACGGCGGGCCTGCTGGCCAGGCACGGCTGGGGCGAACCCTTCAGCGGCCTGCTGGCCGCGCTGGTGGTGGCCGGCCTGCTGGGCTATGTGCTGAGCTATCTGATCGTGCGCGGCGCCGACCTCACGCGGCTGATGATCACCATCGGCGTGTGCGTGCTGTCGTACGAACTGGCCAACCGCCTGTCCGGCATCACGGGCGGCACCGACGGCCTGCAGGGCATGTCGGTTTCGCCGGTGTTCGGCGTGTTCGAGTTCGACCTCTTCGGCAGGACGGCGTTCTGCTATGCGCTGGGCGTGGTGCTGCTGATGTTCCTGCTCGTGCGGCTGGCGCTGCGTTCGCCCTTCGGGCTGGCGCTGCGCGGCATTCACGACAACCGCAAGCGCATGATGGCGATCGGCACGCCGGTGGCATCGCGGCTGCGCATGGCCTACGCTTTCTCGGCCGCGGTGGCGGGCGTGGCCGGCGCGTTGATGGCGCAGACCACGCAGTTCGTGGGCATCGAATCCATCGGCTTCAACCGATCCGCCGAGATCCTGATCATCCTGGTGCTGGGCGGCACGGGGCGGCTGTACGGCGGCCTCGTCGGCGCCATCGTCTACATGGTGGTGCACGACGGGTTCGCCGACATGAACCCGCAGTACTGGATGTTCTGGCTGGGCATCTTCCTGATCACCGCCGTCATGCTGGGCCGCGGCGGCATCATGGGCGCGCTGTCGCGCCGCATCCGGATCAAGGAGCAGGCACGATGACCGCCTTGCAGACACAGGGCCTGGGCATTCGCTTCGGCAACTTCCAGGCCGTGGCCGATGTCGATCTTGCACTGGAGCCCGGCGCACGTCAGGCCCTCATAGGACCCAACGGCGCCGGCAAGACCACGCTGATCAACCTCCTCACGGGCATCTACCAGCCCAGCGCGGGCAGCATACGCATGGATGGCCGGGACATCACGGCCTGGCCGGCCGACAGGCGGGCGCGCAGTGGCCTGGCCCGAACCTTCCAGATCAACACGCTGTTCCCCGGCCTCACGCCGCTGCTGTCGGTGGTGCTGGCCATCCATGAGCGCGAAGGGCAGGGCGCGACCTGGTGGCGGCCCTACAGCCGGAGCACGGCCGCCTTCGACGAGGCCCATGCGCTGCTCGGGCGTCTGCGGCTGGATGCGCTGGCCAACGTGCCGGTGGCCGAGCTGGCCTACGGCAAGCAGCGCCTGCTGGAGATCGCGCTGGCCCTGGCCGCGCGGCCGCGGATCCTGCTGCTGGACGAGCCGGCAGCCGGCGTGCCCGAGGACGAAAGCGGCGAGCTGTTCGACGTGATCGCCGAACTGCCCGAGGACATCAGCGTCCTCTTCATCGAGCACGACATGAAGCTGGTGTTCCGCTTCGCGCGGCGCATCTCGGTGCTGGTGGCCGGCCGCATCCTGGTCGAAGGCAGCCCGGCCGAGATCGGGCACGACCCGCGCGTGCGCGAGGTGTACCTGGGCAAGACGCACATCCACCTGCGAAGGGAAGCGGCCCATGTCTGAACTGCTGGCCTTCGACGCCGTCACGGCCGGCTACGGCAATGCCGTGGTGCTGGACCGTCTCGGCTTTTCGATCCGCGAGGGCGAAAGCCTGGCCATTCTGGGCCGCAACGGTGTGGGCAAGACCACCACGATCGAAACCCTGATGGGCAACACACGCGTCAGCGGCGGGCGCATCCGCTGGCGTGGGCGGAACATCACGCATGTGCCGGCCCACCATCGCGCGCGTGCCGGATTGGGCTGGGTGCCGCAGGAGCGCGAAGTCTTCCCGTCGCTCACGGTGGAGGAGAACCTGACCGTGGTGGCGCGGCCCGGCGCGTGGAAGCTGGACCGCGTTTATGGACTCTTCCCGCGCCTGCGCGAGCGCCGCGGCAACTACGGCAACCAGCTCTCGGGCGGCGAGCAGCAGATGCTGGCCATCGGCCGTGCGCTCATGACCAATCCGCAGCTGCTGCTCCTGGACGAGCCGATGGAGGGCCTGGCGCCCATCGTCGTCGAGGAGCTGGCCGCGGCCATCCGCCGTCTGTGCGAACAGGAGGGGCTGGCTTCCATCGTGGTGGAGCAACACCCCGTGCTGGCGCTGGAGATGACGCACCAGGCCATCGTGCTGGAGCGCGGCACCCTGGTCTACGCGGGGCCCAGCCAGACATTGGCCGCGGACGCGGAAACGCTCGATCGGCTGCTCGGCGTCGGCATGCGCACCGAAGAAGCATGAGACATCCTGCGTCAACTTTTCATGACCCCTCCACCCTCGTTCATCCAATGAAAAAATCAACGAACCCGCCCCGTGCCCGACTGTCCCGCGCAGCCGGCCTCGTGCTTGCCGCGAGCACTTTCATGTTCGCCGGGTGTGCCCACGACGTGGCGTCCAACCCCGATGTGGTCTACCTGAACGGAAAGATCATCACCGCCGACAAGGACTTCTCCATCGCGCAAGCCGTGGCCATCAGGAACGGACAGTTCGTGGCCGTCGGCACGAACGACGCCGTCCGGCGCCTGGCGGCGGCGCAGACCCCGGTCGTGGACCTGCAAGGGCGCACCGTCGTGCCTGGCCTTCTGGATTCGCACACGCACATGGATGGCGCGGGCACCGTTGAAACCACGGCGCAGGTCATCAAGGCGAACACCGTTGCGCAAGCCCAGTCGATCATCGCGGAATTCATCCGGGCCAAGAAGATTCCCGCGGGCCAGTGGGTCCAGACCAGCCGCTGGCACCCGCCTTCGCAACTGAAGGAGCAACGCTACCTCACCCGGCAGGAGCTCGATGCGGTGGCGCCCGACCATCCTGTCTACGTGCAGACCGTGGGTCATTTCGCCATGGCCAACAGCAAGGCTCTCGCTGCCGCCGGGATCACGAAGCAGACCCCGGACCCGGTCGGCGGACGCATCCACCGCGATGCCGACGGCGAACCGACCGGTGTGCTCGAATCGGCGGCCACGGCCTTGGTGGAGAAGATCATCCCGCCGCCTTCGTTCGAGCAGCGCGTCACCCAGAACATCGCGGCGCAACGTGTGTACAACCGCTCGGGCATCACCAGCACGGTGGTCGCAGGCCTGGACGAAGAGCAGATCCGGGCCTACTTCACCGTCGCCGAGCGCGGGCAGTCCACCGTGCGTGCAGGCATGTTCTGGCGCTTCCAGGCCGCCGACTCGAAGGAGTTCGAATCCAGGCTCAAGGCGGCGAAGTTCAAGGACAACCAAGGCAACGACTGGGCACGCCTGGCCGGGATCAAGCTCATCTCGGACGGTGGCATGACGCTGAAGTCGGCCTATATCCGCAGCAACTACGCGAACGAGCCCAACAATCACGGGATGGTGGCCGTGGATCCCGACACCTACGTGCGGAACGTCCGATTGGCCAACCAATACGGCTGGCGTGTCCACACCCACGCGGTGGGCGACGCCGCGGTGGACTTGACGCTGAAGGCCTACGCGGCCGCAGACGCGGACCGATCCCTGCGCGGCCGCCGCTTCAGCGTGGTCCACGGCAGTCTGATCGCGCCCGATCAGATCGAGAAGGCCAAGTCGCTGAGCGTGCGCGTGGATGCGCAGAACGCGTTCATGTGGGACAAGGCCGGAACGGTCGAGCGGTACATGGGGCGCCTGCTGGCCCATCGCGCGGTGCCCACGCGTCGGCTGGTGGATGTGCTCGGCATCGAAGGCACCGCTGCCGGCACCGACAACGAGGTCAACCTGCTGAACCCGTTCGTGGGCATGTACCTGATGGTGACGCGCAAGGACCCCCGCGGGGTCGTGTACGGCGCCGATCAGAAGGTGTCCCGCGAAGAAGCACTTCGCCTCTACACCCATGCCGGTGCCTACCTGACCTTCGAGGAGAAGCGGAAGGGGTCGATCGAGGTCGGCAAGCTGGCGGACATGGTCGTCCTGAGCGACGACTATCTCTCCGTGGCGGAAGAAAAGATCAAGGACATCACCGTGCTGGAGACGATCGTCGGCGGGAACTCGGTCTATCGGGCAGTGCAATAGATCAATAAAGCCTTGAACGGAACGCCCTTCGAAGATGCCTCACTTCATCATCGAGTACACGCCCAATCTGCGGGACCTGCCGCTGGATGCCATGCTGAGCGCGGTGGCGCATCGATTGGCCGGGAGCCCGCATGTCCAGGACGAGGCAGATCTGAAAGGGCGCGCCGTCCGTGCCGACGCATTCCGGGTGGGCCTCTCGGATCAGCGCGGATTCATTCATGTCACCGTCAGAATACTGGCGGGCCGTTCGAGCGCCGCGAAGCAGGACTTCAGCCAGCGTGTCGTCGAGGGCATGCTCGAGCACATGCCCGCCTTCGACGCGAGCCTGACGGTGCATCTGAGCGTCGAGGTCGTCGACATGGATCGTGAGAGCTATCGCAAGGTCAGACTGTCTCCCGCGGCGAAGGACCGCTGAGCAAGGTCGCTTCCGTCAAAGCTCCAGGACCATCTTCGTCCCGCGCGCACGCGAGCAGCAGCTCATCATGCGCTGGCCCGCTTCGCGCTCGGCGCGGGTCAGCACCATGTCGCGATGGTCGATGTCGCCGGAGATGACGCGCACTTCGCAGGAGCCGCACAGGCCCTCTTCGCAGTCGCTTTGCACGTCGATGTTGGCCGCCCGCAATGCCGCGAGCAAGGTCTGGTCGGCGCGCACCGGCAGCGTGAGGCCGGAATCCTTGAGCTCCACTTCGAACGCGTGCTCCCGGGTGGGATCGAGCGTGCCGAGCATGGATTCGAAGTGCTCCATCCTCAGGGAGTCCTCGGGCCAATGGGCGCAGGCGGCCTCGAGGGCGTCGAGCATCCGCAGCGGTCCGCAGGCATGGACCCGGGCACCTTCGACGGGCTTCTGCAGCAAGGCAGGCAGGTCCAGCCGCGTGCCTTCGCTGCTGACGCACAGCGTCAGGCGGTCGCCGTGCAGGGCCGCCAGCTCGTCGACGAAGGCCATGGCGCCGCGGCTGCGTCCGCAATAGAACAGCTGGTAGTCGATGTTCAAGGCGCGCGCGCGGCGTGCCATGGCCATGATCGGCGTGATGCCGATGCCGCCGGCAATGAAGATCAGGCGCCGGGCCTCTTCGTCCAGGCGGAAGTGGTTGCGCGGGCCGCGAATATGCAGTCGGTCCCCGACCTTGACCTGCCCATGCATCCAGGCCGAGCCGCCGCGGCTGCGAGGGTCGCGCAGGACGCCGATCTCCAGCGTGCCGGTGTCGTCGGGGTCGCCGCACAGTGAATACTGGCGCGAGAGGCCCGTGTCGCCGCACTCGACGTCGATGTGCGAGCCTGGTGCCCAGCGCGGCAGGGGCCGGCCGTCCGGTGCCACGAGGCGCAGGCGCACGATGTCCTGCGCCACCGTTTCGATGCGTTGGACTACCACGGGCCGGGTGATCGCATGGTTCGACGGCTCGCCGATGCGGACCGCCGCGCGCGCCGCGGTGCGCAGGGACGCATCGCGCCGCTCCGGGTTCTGCGCAGGGTCCCATTCGACGATGAGATGCTCCGGACCGCGGAACGAGGTGTTGGGCACGTACGTGAAGGTCTGCTCGGCCAGCCGCATGTGCGGCAGCCGGCGCGTGAACTCCTCCAGGAAGACCTGCATCTCCATCCGCGCAAGGTTCTTGCCCATGCACTGGTGCGAGCCGTAGCCGAAGGTCAGGTGATCGCTGGCGTTGTCGCGGCGGATATCGAAGAGGTCGGCATCCGCGAAGTGGCGCTCGTCGTGGTTGGCCGAGGAGGTCACGATCAGCAGCTTGGCACCCGCCGGGATGTCGATGCCGCCGATGGTGACGTCCCGGGTGGCCAGGCGGCGCCAGGCCGCCACGGAGCCGTTGTGGCGCAGGCATTCCTCGACGGCATTGGGAATGAGCGCCGGGTCTTCGCAGATGTCGCGCCAGGCCGAGGGATGCTGCAGCAGCAGCTTCATCGCGTTGGCGGTGGCGTTGGCGGTGGTCTCGTGGGCCGCCACGATGCCCGCCATCATCATCGAATGCAGGTAGGAGTCGGTCACGATCTCGGGATGTTCCCGCTGCTTGCGGATGCCGTACTGCATCCAGCCGGGGGCGTCCGGGTCCTGGCGCATCTTGTCCAGCACCTTGCCGGCGAACTGCCAGAAGTTGCCCACCGCGTGCGCCACTTCGACCTGCTCCTCGGGCCTGGGCCGGCCCCAGGTGTTGACCGTGTGGGCGATGCTGTACTTGCGCAGCGTGTCCATGTCCTCTTCCGGCACGCCCAGGAAATGCAGGGCCACGGTCAAAGGCACTTCCCAGAGCATCTGGTCGACCAGGTCCGCGCGGCCGTCGTCGATGAAGCGGTCGACGTACTCGCGCGCCAGCTGGCGCACCAGCGGCTCATGCGGCCTGAGGTGCTCGGGCGTGAAGGGCTCCATGAGCAGGCGCCGGCGCGGCATATGCGCCGGCTCGTCCTCGTTGACGAGGGTCCGGTTCAGGGCGAAGCCGTAGCGCTCGAGCACGGCATTGGCCTCGGGCCCGGTCGGCGTGATCTTCTCGAGCGCAATGGAGGGGCTGAACGTCAGGTTGTCGCGGAAGATGGCCTTGATGTCGTCGAAGCGCGTCACCACCCAGTAGCCCAGCTGCGGGCTGTAGAACACCGGCTCCTGTTCACGCGCCCACCGCACGTACTCGGGCGGGTCCTGCTGGTAGCCGTCGCTGAAGGGATCGAAGGCCGCCGCGGCGTCGCTGACGGGGCATCCGTTGGGGGCGCGCATCGGCGGCTGCGCGCCGTGGGCGAAGGGGCAGGCGCTGCTTGCCGGGGCTGTCGTGGACACGGGATTCATCGAAGGAACTCCAACGGAGGAGGAGGGCACCGGCGGCGAACGCCGGCGCGGCACCCCCGCTGCCTTGCGGCAGCGGGAGGGGACGGTCAGTCCAGCGTGATGTTCAGATCACGGATGAGCTTGTGCCAGCGCGTGGTCTCGCTCTTGAGCAGCTCGGCGAACTGGGCGGGGCTGTTGCCCACCGGCTCGACGCCGAAGTCGACCAGTTTCTTGTGGACCTCGGGTGCGTTGATGGCGGCCACCACCTGCTTGTTGAGGGAAGCCACGACCTCCGCCGGCGTGGCGGCCGGCACGACCATGCCGACGAGCGCGGCGGCTTCCACGTTCTTGTAGCCCAGCTCGGCGAAGGTCGGCACGTCGGGCAACTGCGGCAGGCGCTTGGCGTTGGCCACGGCCAGCGGACGGACCTTGCCGCCCTTGATGAAGCCGGCGCCGGCCGCCAGGTCGACCATCATGGCCGGCACCTGCCCGCCGGCCACGTCGGCCAGCGCCGGTGCGGCGCCGCGGTAGGGGGCGTGCGTCATCTTGAGGCCGGCCTCGGTCTTGAGCAGCTCCATGGCCAGGTGATGCGGGCTGCCCGCGCCGGCCGATGCGTAGTTGATGCCCTCCGGCCTGGCCTTGATCTCGGCGATGAATTCCTTCGCGCCCTTGGCCGCGACGCCGGGGCTCACGACCAGGATCATCGGAAAGCGGCCCATGAGCGTGACCGGCGCCAGGTCCTTGGTCGGGCTGTAGCTCAGGCTCTTGTACAGCGCGGGGTTGAATACCAGGGTGCCGTTGTCGGCCGAGAGGACGGTGTGCCCGTCCGCCGCGGAGCGCGCCACGTCGGACGCGGCGATGGCGGTGTTGCCGCCGGGCTTGTTGTCCACGACCACGGGCTGGCCGATCTGCGTGGACAGCTGCTGGCCGATCGTGCGGGCCAGGAAGTCGGAACCGCCGCCGGCCGGGTAAGGCACCAGCCAGCGCACAGGCTTCGAAGGCCACGACTGGGCCTGGGCCTCCATCGCGCCGAGCAGCGGCAATGCAAGCAGGCAGGTGGCGAAAAACTTCTTCATCGAGGTCTCCGGGTTATGAGAAGATCATGCATTGCGTAATTGTCATCCGCATTGCGTAATCATTCAAGCCCTGGGCAAACCCTCAGAATGCGGGAGCGATTCCGAGCCGCCATGACGACGACCATCGAACCCATGCCCACCGAGCGCCCTCGCGAGCGCCGCCAGCGCGTCCAGGCCGCGGAGACCGGCATGGCGGTCCTCAAGGGCCTGGCCGACCTGGGTGGGCGCGCCACGCTCACGGCCTTGTCGGCCCACGTGGGCGAGCCCTCGTCGAAGGTGCATCGCTACCTGGTCAGCCTGGGTGAAGAAGGGCTGGTGTCCCAGGATGCGGCGACGCAGCAGTACTTTCTGGGGCCGGAGGCGATCCGCATCGGCATGGCGGCGATGCGGCAGGCCGATCCCATCCGTGCCGCGGAACCCGCGCTCGTGCGGCTGCGGGAGGCGCTGGAGGTCACCTGCTTCGTGGCGGTGATGGGCAACAAGGGACCGACCATCGTGCGCTTCGAGGAGCCGGGATTGCCCGTCACCGTCAACGTCAGGGTGGGGTCCGTGCTGTCGCTGCTGTGGTCGGCGACGGGGCGCGCGTTTCTCGGTTATCTGGACGAACGTGCGGTCCACGCGATGGCGAAGGAGGAGCTGGCGAGCGCCTTGCCCGAGCAGCGTGGCCTGCTGGACGCGAAGCGCCCCATCGACTCGCTGCGCGAGGCGGTGCGCGCCGCCGGCTGCGCGTGCGTGCGCGACGTGTACCTGCGCGGCATCAGTGCCGTCGCCGCCCCGATCCGCGATCACACAGGGCGGGTCTGCGCGGTGCTGACCGCGCTGGGTGCCACGGGCGGCTTCGATGCGCTGGAGACCGGGCCGATCGCTGCGGCCGTTCGAAGAGAAGCGGCGGCGATCAGCGCGACGCTGGGGTGTACCGAGCCGGCGAGGGGCTGAGGACCAGCGCGGGCGCGAACGCCACCTAGAAGCGGTTGGCGGCGCGCCGGACCACGCCCGGCACCGTGGCCGGCGGCTTCTCGCCCGGCGCCACCGGCTTGCGTGAAGCGCGCCGGGCGGGCTTGCGCCGGCCCTTGAGGGACTCGATCAGCGAAAGCGCTTCCTTGTCGAACTTCGCGTTGTCGTCGGGCATGGCGGCCTCCGGAGGGTGCGAATGCCGCATGGTACGACCGGGCGTCCGGTTGCGGAACAGCACCATCCCAGGCACGATGGCGAGCCACTGCGGACACGCTCGCGGCCGCGTGCCGGCGGCATCGCGGCGGCGATCACGCCCGAGCCGTAGCAAGCCGCACGACCGATGTCCTCGAGCTGGCCGACCTGGGCGCCGGCAGCAAGCCGCAGGGGCGCAGCCTGGACGACAAGGTCAAGCCCCCGCCCAAGCCCTTCACGCCGGTGGCGCCGGGCTCGTACGACTCGGCGGCGATCATCCTGCTGAGCGACGGCCGGCGCACCACCGGTGTGGACACGCTGGAAGCCGCGAAGATGGCCGCAGACCGGGGCGTGCGCATCGACGTGGTGGGCCTCGGCACGGTCGACGGCGACGCTGTCGCTGCTGGGGTTCGGGCGCATCGGCTGAGCCCGCCGACGCTCACTGAATCACCTTGTCCGCCCGGTTCAGCACCGACCTCGGAATCGTGTAGCCCAGCCTCTTGGCGGTGCGCAGGTTGATCAGCAGCTCGAAGTTGGTCGGCTGCTCGATCGGCAGGTCGGCCGGCCTGGCGCCCTTGAGGATGCGGTCGACGAAGCGGGCGCCGTCCTTGCCCTCGGCGCGGTAGCTGGGGCCGTAGGCCATCAGGCAGCCGTTTTCCGCGTAGTCGCTGCGCGCGCAGATCGACGGCAGGTGGTTCTCGATCGCCAGCTCGGCGATGAGCGTCTGGTTGGAGTTCGCGATGGGATTGAGCGTTACCCACACTGCATGGCTGCCCGCTTTCACGGCTTCCTTGAAAGCGGCCGCGTAGGCGGCGGGGCTGCTGGCCTCCATCGAGTAGAGCTCGAGGCCGAGCTGCCGCGCGGGTTGCTGGCTGGCCTCCCACTGCGGGATGGAGCCGGGCGCCTTCGGGTCCCAGAGCACCGCCACGCGCCTGACCTTCGGCTGGGTCTCCTTCAGGATTTCCAGCCGCTTGCCGGTCAGGATGGCCGCGACGTTGGTGACGCCGGTGGCGTTGCTGCCGGGTCGCGCGAGGCTCTGGGCGAGGCCGGTCGTGATCGGGTCCGTCACGCCCATGAAGACGATGGGCACGGTCGACGTCGCCTTCTTCGCCGCCTGCGCCGCGTTCGAGGTCACGGCCACGAGCAGGTCGACGTCCATCGCGATCAGCTCGGCGGCGTGGCCCTGCAGCCGGGCCAGGTCCTGGCTCTCGTGGCGGTACTCGACCAGGATGCTCTGCCCCTCGACGTAGCCCAGGTCCCGCAGGCCCTGGCGGAAGGCCTGCAGGCGCGGCGCATCGGCCGCCGCGGAGACCGCCGCCAGGTAGCCGATGCGCGGCACCTTCCTGGCCTGGGCGAGCGCGGGCGCGTGCGCATGGGCCAGGGCCAGCGCGGCGCTGCAGAGAAGAAGTCGCAGGAAGGGCCGTGCTCCGATCACAGCGCCACCTTGATGATCGTGAAGTCGTCCTCCAGCACGCCCGGGCCATGCACCTCGCGCACCTGCGCGAGCAGGCCGTCCAGTTCGGACAGGCCCTCGCCGGCCGGCCGGGCCAGGATCTTCGCGATGGCGGGGAAGCCGAGCAGGTCACCATCGGGTCCGGCGACTTCGTAGGTCCCGTCGCTGAAGACGTACAGCCGCGCGGGCGCCGCGAGGGCGCATCGCTCTTCCTCGTAGCGCGCCGCCGGCGAGAGGCCGATGCACGGGCCGCCGGCCTGCAGGGTCCGGCCCTCCGGCCACGGGCCGCCGGCCACGAAGGCGGGCGGATGGCCGGCGGAGGCATAGCGCAACTCGGCGCGCGCGCGGACGTAGACGCCGTACCAGACAGTGGAGAACAGCTCGCCGTGGCGCTCCATCTGGTAGGCCTGGTTGAGGGCGCCGAGCACCTGCGCGGGGCTGCGGAAGTCGGTACGCGGCAGGGCCTGCGAACGCAGCGTGTCGGCGATCGCCACCGACAGCAACGCCGAACCGACGCCATGCCCGCAGACGTCGATCAGGTAGATCGCGAAGTGCGCGTCGTCGATCCAGTGGTAGCCGAAGCAGTCGCCGCCCAGCTCGGTGGAGGGCACGAAGCGCCAGTCCACTGTCCAGGGTTCGGCCAGCGGCGCCGGCAGGATGGCGCGCACGTAGTGCTCGGCTTCGCGCAGCTCCTGCTGCAGCCGGTCGTGGGCTCGCTGCAGGGCCTCGCGGGAGTCGGCGAGTTCGCGGTGGGCCTGCGTCAGCGCCCGGTTGGTCGATTCCAGCTGCGCGATCAGCCGGGCCTCGCGCTGGCTCAGCAGGGTCATGTCGTACGCCTTCTGCTGCACCAGGCGGGTCTCCTCGTACTCGGCCGTGACGTCCAGCAGCAGGATCCAGACCGCGTCCTCGTCGGCGAAGAAATGAACGTCCGCCACGCGCTTGCTGGGCATTTCCATCGAGCGGATGAGGAAGGGCGTCTCGGCCAGCGGAAGCAGTCCTTCGAGGAAGAGCACCTGCTGCGAGGCGGGAACGCCCGCTTCGAGTTCCGCCAGCCCATAGTGCGCGAGGTGCCCTCCGAAGCGCACCAGGTTCTGCGCGTCGTCGGCGACGAGGTAGGCCAGGGCGCGCTGCGCATGGACCAGCGCCAGCAGCGAGTCGGAGATGCGCGGCGGCAGGTCCAGCATGGTGCTACCCCGCCAGCCTGGCGGCCAGTTCGCCGAAGGTCTCGTCGACCCCGATGCCGGTCTTGGCGCTGGTGCGGCGGAACAGCCAGCCGTCCGCCGCCAGCGCTTCGATGCGTTCGGGCGGCAGGGCCCAGTCTTCCACCAGGTCCGACTTGTTGAGCAGCACGAAGAACGGGACGGCCCCCAGCTCCGCGCGGATGCGGCCCTGGATCGACTCGGCCGTCGCCAGCGTCTCCGGCCGCGTGCCGTCCACCACCAGCAGGTAGCCGGCGGCGCCGCGCAGGTAGCTCACGCGCACCGCAGACACCTCGTCCTCGCCGGCGATGTCCCAGAGGATCAGCGCGACGTCATCGGCGCCGGTCCGGACCACCTTCTTGTCGATCTTGACGCCGACCGTGGTCAGGTAGCTGTCCGAGAAGATGGTGTCGACGAAGCGGCGCACCAGGCTGGTCTTTCCGACGCCGAAGGCACCGAGCAGGCAGATCTTCTTTTGCAGCATCGACGGGGTTTCTCCTCGGTCGTCTCGTTTGTTCCGGTCGTGGTCAGTCGCCCGTGCTCACGCCGAAGGAGACGCGGCGGTTCATGGACATCTCGTCCTCGCTGGCCCCCGGCCGCAGCGGCTCGAGCGGGCCGGCGCCGCGCACGAAGAGCACCGACGGATCGACCCCGCGCGCTCGCAGCATCGAGCGCACGACCTCGGCCCGGCCGATGCTCAGCGCGAGGTTGGAGGTGTCCTTGCCGGTCGCGTCGGCGTGGCCGACGATGGTCACCTTCACCGGGAAGCCCTGGGTGCGCGCCACCTGGACCAGCTCGCGCATGTCTTCGGCGGAGGCGTCGAGCTTGCTCTCCTGGTCGGCCGCGGGCCGCGGCATGCTGAAGTCGAAATGGATCAGGCGGGCCTGGATGGCATCGCGCAGGCGGATGAAGTCCGGGTCCTGCAGGTCCTTGAGCTCGCTGAGGTCGACCGCCGGCGCGCCGGCCGGCAGGCTCAGCGCAAAGGCGCGGGCCTTGTCCAGCCAACGTTGCGAGGCGTTGCCGGTGACGCGGATGCCGCCGCCTGCCAGCACCATGCTCACCGACGCCGGCGGGTCGAGGGTCGCCTTCAGGCGCTTGAGCATGATGGCCGGGTGCAGCGCCTGGTAGGGCTCCCAGCGCCCGGCCACGCGCGAGGTGTCGAGGCGGGCCGGCGCCAGGAGGGATTCGGGCGGCACCGCGAGAGGATCGCGCAGGCCCGACACCAGCCACTTGCCGTCGCGCCGCTCGAAGCCCGTCACGACGATGCCCGGCTGCTCCTGCAGGGCTGCGACATAGCTGCTGACGCGCTGGCGCTCCACGAGGCGCTCGCCGACCCACCAGGCCAGCACCGCGAGCAGCGCCAGGGGCACGATCCACAGCAGCGGGCTGTAACGCCGCTTCGTTTCGGCCTCCTGCGACATCAGGCAGGCACGCAGGCGCTCGCCGGCCTCCTCGAAGGGCGCCGTGTCGCCCTCGAACTCCTGCAGTGCCGTGCCCCATCGCTCGTGGACCGCGCCCAGCGTTTCGCCCAGCCGGGCCCGCAGCATGGGCGGCGGGTTGCCGTGGATCACCGCGGCCAGAAAGGCGAAGGGCCCTTCCTCGCACCACAGCAGCAGGTCGCCCAGGCGCAGGCTGTCGATGCTGCGGCTGCCGCCGGCCTCGCCATCGCCGGTGCTGCCGCCGGATTCGTCGAAGGAGTCGCGCACGAAATCCTGGATCGCCGACAGCATGGCCGAGACCAGCTGCGGGTCCCGGCTGGTCGCATCGTCGCGGGCCTGGTGCGCCAGCAGCAGCCCCGTCTTGCGGTGGACCAGGAAGAGGTGCTCGACGCGGAACACGGCCGTGTGCCGCAGCACCACGTCGGCGAAGGTGCTGCCGCTGCGCCAGGCCTCGATGCGCCACTTCAGGCCGCGCCAGGACAGGCTGTAGCGCAGCGCCTGGTTGAGCGACTGCAGCGTGCCGTCCAGCGTCTCGGCGATCGCCTTGCGGATCGCCGGCCCCATGACCGGGTACAGGATGTCGACCATGGTGCGCGGGTTCTTCCGGATCGAGGCCTGCGCGGCCCGCTCGACGCTGGGCGCCAGCGCCTGGCCGAGCTCGTCATGCTGTGCCGAGGCGCGTGCGAAGGCAGCCGGTAGCACGCCGCTCACCGCCTCGGCGAATTCCTTCGGATCGTCCAGCTTTTTTTCCAGCCGTGCCAGGGCCGCCTGCTCGCGCTCCATCAGCACGTCGCGCATCGCCTCCAGCCGCGGATCGATGTCCAGGCGGCGTGGCGGGAGGGTGGCCACCACGCTCGGGTCGATGCAGCGGGCCAGTTCGAGGAGCAGCTCGGCCAGCCGGTCCCGGGATTCGCCCTGCGGCAGATGGCCGGGTTCGTTGGCGGCGGGGAGCGACAGGCGGGCGTTCATCGCATCCCCATCCAAGCGGGAGAGCCTGGGCGAGGGTTCACCCCCGCTCGGCCACCGTGCCCGGCTTGGGGGCAACGTCCTGGTTCAGGCATTTGGCGATTTCGACGAACAGGCCCGCCAGCAGGTTGCGATCCGTCTTGACGTTGCTGAGCTCGGCGAACATCCGCTCCATCGTGGCGCGGGCGTCGTCCTGGCGGCGCCGCATCTCGTCGCGCAGACCCTGGACGTCGTGGCTCAGTCGCTCGGTGAACTCGCGCTCCTGCCGGGCGAGCTGGTCCGACATCTGGGCCAGGCGCTTCTCCAGCGCCTGCGTGTGTTCGCGCTGGCTGCGCTCCAGCTCCTTGTCGCCGTCGGTGCGCAGCTCCTTTTCCTCGCGGAACTGGTTGGCGACCGATTCGAGCTGCTTCTTCATCGTGGCCTCGAGGCTGGCGAGGTTGCGGGCGGCCTCCGCCTCCACGTCGCGCAGCCGCAGCTGGAAGCGCTCTTCCATCACGGCAAAGCGCTTGTCGTAGTCCTGCATCTGGTTGCCGAACAGCAACTCGCGCATCTTGTCGACGCCGGAAGCTTCGCCGTTGCCATTGCTGGCAAGGCTCGCCTGCGCTGCGAGCGCGCTCTGGGCATCGATGCTGGGTGAAACCTTTGCTGCTGTTCCCATTTGAATGACTCCTCGGTTGTGTTCCTGGGGGTGGCGCCGGCGCTGCGTGGCGTCTTCGTTCGGGTCGGGCTTCGGCGACGGGCCCTGCGTTTCAGGGCGGCTGCTGCGCCGCCGCGCGGAACAGCAGGGTGAGACAGTTGCGCCCGTCCTGGTGGCGGTAGTGCAGGCCGTCGGAGAAGCGCCGCACGATGGGGATGCCCCACCCGCCGATGCGTGCGTCGTGGATGCTGGTGACCGGCGCGGGGGGCGGCACCAGCCGCGGATCGAACTCGCCGCCTTCGTCCTCTACCTCCAGCGCCACGTCCTCGCCCTGCCAGCCCAGGCGCAGCAGGATGTGCTGTTCGCCATCGCTTCGGGCATGGTTCATGATGTTGGTCACCACCTCCGTGGAGCAGAGGTCGAGGTTGGAGACCACGCGCGACGGGAGGTGCTCGCGTTCGGCCCAGTGGTGGACCCAGGCCGTCACCCGCGACAGGTCACGCAATTCACGCCCGACGGTCAGGCAATCACGCCGCTCGCCGCCGCCGCCGGCCATCACCGGCCTCCCGGCGCCGTCAGGGCGCTGAAGGCCGAGTCGACATCGGGATACACCGGGATGATGGTGTCGATGCCTGCCATCTTGAGCACCTCCGCCACGACGGGTTGGGGATTCGCCAGGGCCATCGCCCCGCCGCGCTGCGACTGGGTCCTGGCATTCACGACCAGGGTGCGAATGCCGATGGAGGCCAGGAACGAGACCTCCGACAGGTCCACCACCGCGCGAAGCTTGCGGCTTCCCACGAGCGCCGAAAGACGCTGGTTGATGTCGTGCCCGCCGATGCTGTCCATGCGTCCGACCAGGCTGATCTTTTCGACGCCGTCGGCGAGCTGTTCACTCCTCAGGTCCATATGTTCTCCGGACTCGATGTCGATCTCGATGCCTTCTGAACAGGTCTTCCCTCACGGGATGTCCTGCCTTGGACATGTCGCCTTGTTCACTGAAAAGAACAAGATCCTCCCGGGTTTGATAGGTAGAACCTTTTTCTAGCTTACGCCCAAATCGCAGCAACGTCGATAAGCCTTTGTCCGTAGACTCCTCACCGTGCGCGCCATCGCGCACGGCTCGTTGATCGCTGGAGGCCCATTGCCCATGGCGGAGTTACGGACTCGCACTTCATCGAAGCGTGCGCCGCGCGCCGGCGGGCAGCCGCGCACCCGGCGCCCGGACGAACTCGCCATCGTCAACGGCATCCAGCAGGGCATGCTCGCCCGGCTGGACTTCCAGGCCATCATCGACCTGGTGGGCGACAAGCTGCGCGAGCTGTTCGGCTCGGGCGACGTGAACATCGTGTGGTGGGACGCCGCGACCAACCGGGTCCAGGTGCTGTACCGCTACGAGCACGATCGGCCGCTGCCGCTGCCGCCGGCGCGGCCGCTGGAGCCGGACGAGTCGCTCAATCGCATCCTGCGCGATCGCCAGGTCGGCGTGTGCAACACCCGCGAAGAACAGACCCGGATCGGCCTGGCGCCCTCGCCCGGCACCGACTGGGCACATTCGATCGTGGCCGTGCCGATCGTGGGCAGCGAGCGCGTGCTCGGCGCGATCGCACTGCAGGACCACGACCGGGAATACGCCTTCGGGCCGCACCAGGTCCGCCTGCTCGAGAACGTGGCGGCGAGCATGGGCCTGGCCCTGGAAAACGCACGCCTGCTGGACGAGACGCGGCGCCACGACCGCGAACTGCAGGAGTCGCTGGCGCACCAGACCGCCGCGGCCGAGGTGCTTCAGATCATCGCCGGCTCGGTGGCGGACCCGGGGCCGGTTTTCGACAAGATCATCGAATGCTGCGAGCGCCTGTTCGACGGCAGCTCCTTCGCCTTGCTGCTGGTCGACGACGAGGGCCGGCTCGTGCTGAAGCGCTGGAAGATGACCGCGGCCGGCCGTGCCGCAGTCGGCGAAGAGCGCGCCGACGCACATGCCGCCGTCCTGCAGTCGCACTATCCGAGGCCGGTGGCCGACACCCCGGCGGAGGCTGCCTTCCGCACCGGCGAGCTGCAGGAGATCGCCGACGTGCTGAGCGACCCGGCGGCACCGTCGGTGCTGCGCCTGAACGCCGAGCGCGCCGGCCTGAACTTCGCCAACCTGGCGGCGCCCCTGATGTGGGAGGGCCGCGGCATCGGCATCCTGAGCATGCAGCGCACCCAGGTCGGCCCCTTCTCGCCCGCCGAGCGCGCGCTCCTCAAGACCTTCGCCGAACAGGCCGTCATCGCGATCCAGAACGAGCGGCTCTTCAGCGAGGCGCAGACGGCGCTGCGCAAGGTCGAGGAGCGCACGGCCGAGCTGACCGAATCCCTCGAATACCAGACGGCCGTCAGCGACGTGTTGCGCGCCATCAGCGAATCGCCCACGGACGTGATGCCGGTCTTCGAAGCCATCCTGGACTGCACCATGTGGCTGTTCGAGGGGCCGACGGCCGCGGTCTTCACTTACGACGGGCGCCTGGTCCAGCTGGCGGCGACGCGCAATTGGTCTTCCGAGGCGCTGGAGGCCGCGCGCACGGTCTGGCCGGCCCCGCCGGACCGGCGGCAGATGAACGGCCGCGCGATCCTCGAACGCAAGGCCCAGAGCCACGAAGACGCCTGGTCCGACCCGGACTACGACCGCGTCCTGGCCAACAGCGGCAACCGGCGACGCATCATCGCTGCGCCCATGCTCAAGGACGGCGTGCCCATCGGCGCGATCACCGCGGCCTGGCCGGACCCGGGGCCCACGCCGCAGCGCCAGATCGATCTGCTGCAGCTGTTCGCCGACCAGGCCGTGCTGGCGATCGAGAACGTGCGGCTGATCAGCGAGACCCGCGAGGCGCTCGAGCGCCAGACCGCCACCGCCGAGGTGCTGCAGGTGATCGGCGAATCGATGGAGGACCCGCAGCCCGTGTTCGAGAAGATCCTCGAGCGCTGCAAGCGCCTCTTTTCCAGCACCGAGATGGGCATCTCGCTGGTGCGCGATGGCATGGTGCACCTGGCGGCGCACAGCGGGGAGGTCGCGCGCGACGCCCTGGCGAAGTTCTATCCGCGGCCGGTCGATGCCGATTCCGGCGTGGACTGGAACGAGGTCGTCCACATCCCGGACGTGCTGGCGCAGCCCGGCCTGCCGCATTTCATGCGCGCCATGGCCGAGCAGGTGGGCAACTACGCGGTGATGGTCGCGCCCCTCATCTGGGAGGGCGAGAACATCGGCTCGATCCACGTCAACCGCCAGCCGCCGGGGCCCTTTGCCGACAAGGAGATCCGGCTGCTGCGGACCTTCGCCGACCAGGCCGTGATCGCCATCCAGAACGCGCGCCTGTTCAACGAGGCCAAGGAGGCGCGCGCCGCCGCCGAGGCCGCCAACGAGGCCAAGAGCGCCTTCCTTGCCACCATGAGCCACGAGATCCGCACGCCGATGAACGCGGTCATCGGCATGAGCGGCCTGCTGCTGGACACGCCGCTCGACGCGGACCAGCAGGACTACGTGGCCACCATCCGCGAATCCGGCGATGCGCTGCTGACGATCATCAACGACATCCTCGACTACTCGAAGATCGAGGCCGGGCGGATGGACATCGAAGCGCACCCCTTCGACCTGCGCGAATGCGTGGAGTCGGCGCTGGACCTGGTTTCCACGCGCGCGAGCGAGAAGCACCTGGACCTGGCCTACGTCTTCGAGGGCGAGGTGCCGCTGGGCGTGAAGGGCGACCTCACGCGGCTGCGGCAGGTCATGCTGAACCTGCTGAGCAATGCGGTGAAGTTCACCGAGGCCGGCGAAGTGGTGCTGACCGTCACGGCGAAGCCGCTGCCCGAGGGCCGTGTGACCCTGACCTTCGCGGTGCGCGACACCGGCATCGGCCTGTCGGCGCAGGGCATGGGCCGGCTGTTCCAGTCCTTCTCGCAGGCCGACTCCAGCACCACGCGCAAGTACGGCGGCACCGGCCTGGGCCTGGCCATCAGCAAGCGCCTGGCCGAGCTGATGGGTGGGACCATGTGGGTCGAGAGCCAGGGGCCGGGCACCGGCTCGACCTTCTACTTCACCATCGAGGCGCCGGTGGCCGACTCGCCGCCGAGTCGGCGCCGCATCGAGCCCGGCCTGCACCTGGAACTGCGGGGCAAGCGCGCGCTGATCGTCGACGACAACGAGACCAACCGGCGCGTGCTCTCGGTCCAGCTCGCCAGGTGGGGCCTGGAACCGCGCGAGACCGGATCGCCGCTGCAGGCGCTGGAGTGGCTGGCGCAGGGCGCGCGCTTCGACCTGGCCATCTTGGACATGCACATGCCGCAGATGGACGGTGTCGACCTGGCCCGGCGCATCCGCGCGGGGCAGGGCGATGCGCTGCCGCTGGCCCTGTTCAGCTCGGCGGGAGGGCGCGAGGGCGGCGACGCGGCCTCGCTGTTCAACGCGCGCCTGGCCAAGCCCATCCACCAGTCGCAGCTCTTCGACACCGTGGTCGGACTGCTGGCGCAGACGCCGGTGCAGGCTCCCAGGCCGGCACCCGCGCCGGGCGACCCGGCGGGCAAGCCGCAGATCGACCCGACCATGGCGCAGCGCCATCCGCTGCGCATCCTGCTGGCGGAAGACAACGCGGTGAACCAGAAGCTGGCGATGCGCCTGCTGCAGCAGATGGGCTACCGCGCGGACCTGGCTTCCAACGGCATCGAGGCCGTCGAGTCGGTGCAGCGCCAGAGCTACGACGTGGTGCTGATGGACGTGCAGATGCCCGAGCTCGACGGGCTCGACGCCACCCGCCGGATCTGCGAGCTGATGGCGCCGGCACGGCGCCCCCGCATCGTGGCGATGACGGCCAACGCGATGCAGGGCGATCGGGAGATGTGCATCGATGCCGGCATGGACGACTACCTGACCAAGCCGATCCGCGTCGACAGCCTGGTCGCTGCACTGAGCGGTGTCTCCCCGCGCAGGGACCGCTGACGACCCATGAGACATCCTGTGTCGAACACTGGCTTTCCCTCTTTCCCTCTCTCTATCCCTCGGGGAGGCGGTGGGGGTTCGCTCATGCAGCCTTTGTTTTTGCCTTGCTGGTTGTTTGGCGCAGGAGCCTTCAATTTGGCTCTTGGGCCTTTGTTTTGGCCTTGCTGGTTGGGTGGCGCAGGAGCCTTGAATTCGCCTCTTGGGCCTTTGTTTTGGCCTTGCTGGTTGTGTGGGGCAGGAGCCGGGAATTCGCCCCGGCGGGCGAGTCACTTTCTTTGTCTCGCCAAAGAAAGTAACCAAAGAAAGGCGACCCCACTGTGCGCGTCCCTCCGCT
>NZ_BAABGJ010000057.1:114025-136053 GCF_039541515.1 Variovorax defluvii | reverse complement strand
CGAAGGCCTCGCGGCCGCGAGCGCTACAAGCGCTCTTCCACACGTGCTACGTCTCGACACGCTCGCCTTGCGCCAACAGGTTGGCACCACCGGACATCCCGGGCACCCTATGGATGTACCGCAACAGCATTGGACGCAGCTGCGGAAACTGAAAAGGTGGTGTCACATGCGAGCCCATACCGACGCATCAAGCCAACGACTCGCCGCCGACAATGCGGCCCAACGCGATCTGCAGGCAGCCGCTCATTTGCTGGAAGAAGCACTCACGCTTCTGCGCGCCGATTCAACGCTGCTGGTGACGCACACCACGAAGCGCGCGCCCGACAGGCTCCTGCGACTTCCCGAAGTCGAGCGGCTCACCGGGCTGCGCCGGTCGGCAATCTACGAGCAAATGCAAAGGGGCGTCTTCCCCCGCTCCGTGAAGGCCGGGCGTCGCACCGCGACCTGGCCGGAGAGCGCCATTCAATCATGGATCGCCGATCGCCTGGACGGGCGCCCGGCCTGAGTCGCGGACCTCGGCCAGCGCCGCTGGCGATGACTTCCGGCGACGCTTGTGTGCTCGGCGCGCTTACTGCGCGGGCCGGCCACAGCCGGCCCGCGCGTTTGTTTGCCGTCTGCACGCCGCTGTCGGCGCTCAGGTTTCGTTCGGCCAGCGCAGACCCGCGACTCTCGATCACCGCGTGCACGCACGTGTCACCGTTAGGGATGAGCGTGTACAGGTCGGCCCGGCCCCAGCGCAGCGTCCAGACAACTGAGCATGTCGTCGCTGGTGGCGATATCGACGGCGCGCCTCGAACAGGTCGAACTGGAAGGCTTGGCGCGGCCAGGATCCCGGCGAACTGCGCAAGGCCGTCAAGGCTAAGTAGTTCCTTTCGGATGTTCGTACACGTATTCTTCAAGCGGCCAGCGCCAAAAAGCTGGCTAAGCGCCCAACGATCGCGCATGCGCGCGATCAATGCGTTGAGATCGGTGCGGGTGAACTTCCACCGGATTTGGATGCGCGATGCTTTCGAAGTAGCGCTCGAAATTCGCCAGCCGCTCGGCGAGCGCCTCCAAACATGGAAAGCGTTGAGTCAGCACCTTGCGCTGCACGATCGAGAAGCAGATCTCGATCTGGTTGAGCCAACTGGCGTGGACCGGCAGCGAACGGCTCCAACGTAGCGTGGATTCCTCGAACGCATCGCAAATACCAGCAGGTTGGCGCTCGACAAGTTAATCCAGTTCGAGAACCAGCCGCTTCGCGAACGCTACGTGCGCGGTGTGTGCGGTGGCGCCCTCATCGAGTTCATGCAGCCGCGATCGCCGCGCGCGCGGATGTCCCGATGGCCTTCCAGTGCGCGTTCGCCGGGTCCGGCTCGCCGCGGGATTGGCACGGCCGCAGCAGCTTGCCCACGTGGTGACGCTGAACACTTTTTCGGACATGCCCGGGCGCAACGCGCGAAGTCGTGCAGGCCCTCGTGCATCTGCCTGAACGATGACTTCATCGACGATCCAACATAGGACGCGGGCGAGCAGCGCCTGACCTGCTGAACGAAGATTCAAGGAGCGGTTGACAGCCATACATCGAGCTGCCACGTGGTCAGGGAGTGCGGTTCAATCGTGAATCGCTTAGATCGACGCACGACGTGATACCGACGAGCCGACGCGTGCGATCGTGCGATGCCGCATTTCTACAACGGTCCAGGAACGTCGCAAACTAGGACACGGTTAGGACACGGGGGCTAAAAAAGAGAAAAGGGTTAGCAGATACTTATCTGCTAACCCTCATCAATCTTGGCGGAGTGGACGGGACTCGAACCCGCGACCCCCGGCGTGACAGGCCGGTATTCTAACCAACTGAACTACCACTCCTGGTAGGCTGCGTTCGCTCCGGTTGGAGCCAAGTGCTGCCGACTTGTGCCTTCTCCACTTGCGTGAAAACTGGCGACCCTACGGGGATTCGAACCCCGGTACTCACCGTGAAAGGGTGATGTCCTAGGCCTCTAGACGATAGGGTCGTAAACCTAAGAACCGCGTTGCGATCAACGCTTGTTTTCTCGACTCCCTGATGGTGGAGGTAAGCGGGATCGAACCGCTGACCTCTTGCATGCCATGCAAGCGCTCTCCCAGCTGAGCTATACCCCCGTGTGGGTGTCGAGCCTCAAATTATAGCGTGGAAATTCAGGCTTCTTGTAATCGCTTCAAAATTTCTTCGCGAGAGAAGAGTGCGAGAACTGCATCGAGCGACGGCGTCTGTGCCTTGCCCATCACGAGCACGCGCACGGGCATGGCCAGCGCGGGCATTTTGAGGCCGTGGGCGGCAAGCACGTCCTTGATGGCAGCGGCGATGGAGGCCTTGTCCCACGCGGCTGTCGCGAGCTTGTCGGCAAGGGTCGCGATTGCGGGCCGCACGGCGTCGGTCAGATGCTGCGCGCGATCGGCGTCGCTGGCTTGCACATCGGCATAGAAGGCCGCGGCCCAATCGGCAAGCGCGACCGTGGTCTCGCAACGGTCTTTGAACAACGCGCAGATCGCATCGAGTCGGTCGTCGGCCGTGATGCCGCGCTTGGCCAACTGGGCCGCAACCAGCGGGGCGAGTTCGGCGTCAGGCTTGGCTTTGACGTACTGCGCGTTGACCCAGGCGAGCTTGGCAGCATCCCACTGCGCCGGGCTCTTCGACAGGTGCGATCCGTCGAACCAGCTCACCATCTGCTCGCGCGTGAACAGTTCATCGTCGCCATGGCTCCAGCCCAAGCGCGCGAGGTAGTTGAGCATCGCCTCGGGCAGGTAACCGGCCTCCTCGTAAGCGGTGACGCTCACCGCGCCGCGGCGCTTGGACAACTTCTGCCCGTCCTCCCCGAGGATCACGGGCACATGCCCGAACTGCGGCAACGGCGCGCCCAGCGCACGGAAGATGTTGATCTGCCAGGGGGTGTTGTTGATGTGCTCGTCGCCACGGAACACATGCGTGATGCCCATGTCCCAGTCATCGACCACCACCGCGAAGTTGTAGGTCGGCACGCCATCGGTGCGCACGATGATGAGGTCGTCGATCTCGCGGTTGTTGATGGTGATCGAGCCTTTGACGAGATCGTCCCAGGTCACGTCTCCATCCGGCGGATTGCAGAAGCGGATCACCGGCTGCACGCCCTCTGGCACCGGCGGCAGCACCTTGCCCGGCATCGGCCGCCAGCGGCCGTCGTACAGCGCCTTCTCGCCGCGGGCGCGCTGGGCCTCCTTCATCTCCTCGAGCTCGGCGGGCGTGCAGTAGCAGCGGTACGCCGTGCCGGCAGCCAGCATCTGCTCGACGACCTCGCGGTAGCGGTCGAGGCGCTGCATCTGGTAGACCGGACCCTCGTCGTAGTCCAGGCCAAGCCAATGCATGGAAGCCAGGATCTGCTCGACAGACTCCTGGGTCGAGCGTGCGACGTCGGTGTCCTCGATGCGCAGCACGAACTGGCCGCCGTGATGGCGCGCATAGGCCCACGAATAGAGCGCGGTGCGCGCGGTGCCGAGATGGAGAAATCCGGTGGGTGACGGCGCGATACGGGTGCGAACGGTCATGAGTTCAGTGGCTCAGCGTGTCGAGGCCGCGCAAAAGGTCGGCGCGGATGTCGTCGATGTGGTCCAGCCCGACCGCTACGCGGATCAGGCCCTGCCCGATGCCTGCGGCCTGGCGCTGGTCTTCGGTGAGGCGGCCATGCGAGGTGGTGGCCGGATGGGTGATGGTGGTCTTGGTGTCGCCGAGGTTGGCGGTGATGGAAAGCACGCGTGTGCTGTCGATCACGTGGAATGCATTGGCACGCGCCACCTCGGGCGTGTCGCCCTCCACGTCGAAGGACACCACCGCCCCACCCTGCCCCGACTGCTGGCGCATGGCCAGTTCGTGCTGCGGATGCGATGCGAGCCCGGGGTAGTAGACACGCTTCACCTTGGGCTGGGCCTCGAGCCACTGCGCCAGCGCCAGTGCGCCCGCGCAATGGGCCCGCATACGGATGCCCAGCGTCTCCAGTCCCTTCAGCACGACCCATGCATTGAAGGGCGACAGCGCCATGCCGGCCGTGCGCACGACAGTGGCGAAGACGTCGATCAGCTTCTGCGAACCGCAGATCGCGCCGGCGAGCACCCGGCCCTGGCCTTCGAGGTACTTGGTGCCCGAGTGGATCACCAGGTCCGCGCCAAGCTCGGTGGGGCGCTGCAGGGCCGGCGAGCAGAAGCAGTTGTCGACCGCGAGCAAGGCGCCCGCCGCGTGCGCCAGATCGGCCAGCGCGCGGATGTCGCAGACATCGGTCAGCGGATTGGTGGGCGTCTCGGCGAACAGCAGCTTGGTGTTCGGCTTGATCGCCGCTTTCCATTCGGCCAGGTCGGTCTGCGAGACGAAGGTGGTTTCCACGCCGAACTTGCCGAAATCGCGGCCGATGAGATTCAAGGTGGAGCCGAACACGGAGCGCGAACACACGACATGGTCACCGGCCTTGAGCAGGCCCATGCACATCATGAGGATCGCGCCCATGCCGCTGGAGGCGCCGATGGCGGCCTCGGTGCCTTCCAGCGCGGCCAGGCGGCGCTCGAAGCTGGCCACGGTCGGGTTGGAGGTGCGCGTATAGGTGAAGCCCTCCTCGGTGCCGGCGAAGCGGCGCGCCGAGGTCTCGGCATCGGGTTGCACGAAGCTGCTGGTCAGGTAGAGCGCTTCGGAATTCTCGCCGTACTGGCTGCGCTCGAGCGCGGCGCGCACGGCGAGGGTGTCGCGGTGCAGTCCGGGGGGCAGGGATCGGTCGGTCACGATGTCAGTTCTCGCTGAGATTGGGCAGGGCGAGGCGCGAGGAATCCTCTTCGGTTTCCTCGATGCGCGGACGGTTGCCGTTCATCCGCGTGATGGCCTCGGTGTCGATGTCGCCGGTGACGTACACACCGTCGAAGCAGGAGGCATCGAAGCCGTCGAGCTTCAACCCGTTGGCAGGCGCAGCCTTCAGCACGGCGCGCTTCATCGCCTCCACGTCCTGGTAGATCAGGGCGTCGCAGCCGATCAGCTCGCGCACCTGCTCGACGGTGCGGTCGTGGGCGACCAGCTCGTCCTTGGTCGGCATGTCGATGCCGTACACGTTGGGGTAGCGCACCGGCGGCGCCGCGCTGGCGAGATAGACCTTGCGGGCGCCGGCGTCCCGCGCCATCTGCACGATCTCGCGGCTGGTGGTGCCGCGCACGATGGAGTCGTCCACCAGCAGCACGTTGCGCCCCTTGAACTCGCTGCCGATCACGTTGAGCTTCTGGCGCACCGACTTCTTGCGCACGCCCTGCCCCGGCATGATGAAGGTGCGGCCCACGTAGCGGTTCTTCACGAAGCCTTCTCGGTAGGGAATGCCCAGGAGGTGAGCGAGCTGCGTCGCGCTCGGCCGGCTGGATTCGGGGATGGGAATGATCACGTCGATCTCGCTGGGCGGCACGGTCGAGACCACGCGTTGGGCCAGGGTTTCGCCGAGATTGAGCCGCGCCTGGTAGACCGAGATGCCGTCCAGCACGGAATCGGGCCGCGCAAGATACACGAACTCGAACATGCAGGGATGGAGACTGGGCGATTGGGCGCACTGCTGCGCCTGCAGGTTGCCCTGCAGGTCGATGAACACCGCCTCGCCGGGCGCGACGTAGCGCTCGAAGACGTGCCCCGACCCCTCCAGCGCCACGGACTCGCTCGCCACCATCAGCGTGCCGTCGGCGGCGCGGCCGACCGCCAGGGGACGGATGCCATACGGGTCGCGGAAGGCCAGCAGCCCATGGCCGGCGATCAAGGCCACCACTGCATAAGAGCCGCGCAGCCGCTTGTGGACGTTGCGCACGGCGGCGAACACGGTGGCGGCGTCGAGCTTGCCGCCGCGGGTGGCGCGGTCGAGTTCATGCGCAAGCACGTTGAGCAGCACCTCCGAGTCGCTCTCGGTATTGGTGTGGCGGTGGTCAGTCGAGAACAGCTCGGCGCGCAGCGCATGCGCGTTGGTCAGGTTGCCGTTGTGCACCAGCACGATGCCGAAGGGCGCGTTCACGTAGAAAGGTTGGGCCTCTTCCTCGCTGAAGGCATTGCCGGCGGTCGGGTAGCGCACTTGTCCCAACCCCACGTTGCCCGGCAGGGCCCGCATGTTGCGAGTGCGGAAAACGTCGCGCACCATGCCCTTGGCCTTGTGCATGAAGAATTTGCGTTCCAGCAGGGTGACGATGCCGGCCGCATCCTGTCCACGATGCTGCAGCAGCAGGAGCGCGTCGTAGAGCAACTGGTTGACGGGTGCGTTGCTGACAACGCCGACGATTCCACACATGAAGCGATCCTCTCAGGGTCTCAAGGCAGATAGCTTGCCAATTTTTCTGGCAGAGCAGGCTTGAGGCCCTGCAATGCCGCATCCAGAACAGTGGCGCTGCGCGATTCGCGCCACCAGGGCGCGTCCGCGAACGCCAGCAGGTGAACCATGACCGCCGCCGCCAGCAGCGCGACGGCGCCGCGCGCCAGGCCGAAGACGGCGCCCAGCAGCCGATCCACCGGCCGCAGGCCCACCGCGGCAATCAGCTTGCGCGTCAACGAAGCCACCAGTCCCACGCCGAAAGCAACCGCCACGAACACCAGGACGAAGCCCGCCGCATAGCGCCAGCTCCCTTCCGGATCGCCGAGGGGCAGCCAGCCGCCCACGTCGGCCGCGAACCATTGAGCACACAAGAAGGCCGCGACCCAGCCCGCCAGCAAAATCACTTCGAAGACCAATCCCCGCACCAGGCCGAAGAGCATCGACACCACCAGCAGCACGATGGCGATCCAGTCGAGCGCAGTCACGTCCGCTACAAGCTGAGGACGGCCGCAGACAAAGACAAGCCCTTGACCTTGCCGGCGGCCTTGTCAGCCTCGGCACGCGTTCCAAAGGGGCCGACGCGCACGCGGGTGCGCTCGCCGTCCGCCGTCTTTGCCACGTGGGTATAGGTCTTGAAGCCGGCCTTTTCCAGTTTCTGCCGCACCTCGCGGGCCTTGTCGGCATCGGCGAAGGCGCCGACCTGCACCACGAAGCGGCCGCTCTCGTCCGCTGGCGCAGGGGTGCTGGTCGTGGCCTTGGCGGCTGCGGCCGCGGCGCTCTTGCCTTCGAGAAGGGCGCGGGCACGGACGCCGTCGTCGGCGGTCTTGGCGGCGGTCTTGGTCTCGGCTTTGGCGTCGGGCTTGGGGTCAGGCCTGGGTTCGGCCTTGGCTTCTGCCTTTGGCTTGGACTCCGCTTTGGCCTCGGGCCTTGCTTCGGGCTTGGGCTCCGGCTTGGCCTCTGCCACACGTGCAGGCTTGGTTTCAACAGGCGGCGCGCCCGGCGCCGGGCGGGAGGGCGGGACCTCGGTGCCATCCGCCATCTCGGTGATCATCTCGCTGCTCGAGGGTCTGGTTGCCACCGGCGCGGCGGGTGCCGGCGCGGGCGCGGTGCTCGTGGTGGGCGCCGGCTGCGCGGGCAGGGTCAATGGCTTGGTCTTGTTGCGATCCGGAATCTCGATCGGGATGTCGACGGACACCGGACGCGGCTGCGTATCGAACAGCAGCGGAAATCCGACCACCCCCACCAGCACCAGCACCGCGGCGCCCAGCAGCCGGTGCCGGGCGCGCCGGCGCATTGCTTCGATGCTTTCGGCAGGCGCCGCCGCCACGCTGGTGTTTCGCCCTTCGTTGGCCTGCGGACCGTGGGAGCGGAACTTGAAGAACGCCATGAAATTCGATTCCCTGGAGGAGTGCAGCGTGGAGGTAGATAAGGCGCCGGAACTCAGGCCCATCAAGCGTCTGGCGGCAGGTGCCGGGCCTGCAGACGTGGTGTTCCGTGCTCGAGCACACCACCCACTGTGAAGAACGATCCGAAGACGACGATTCTATCAGCGGGGTCCGCGTGATCGATGGCGGCCTGCAGTGCTTCCATCGGTGCCGCATGCGCGCTGGCGGAGGCATCCGCACGCTTGTTCCGCGCCTGCCATTGCGACATCAGGTCGGCGGCCTTGGCAGCACGCGCAGTCGGCAGGTCGGTGAAGTACCAGCGGTCGATCATGGGGCCGATGCGCGCAAACATGGAGGCCAGGTCCTTGTCGGCCATCACGCCGAACACGCCGTGCGTCGTCGGATAGAAGCCCATGGCGTCGAGGTTCTCCGCCAGCGCTGCCACCGAATGCGGGTTGTGCGCCACGTCGAGCACCAGCGCAGGCTCGCCCGGCACGATCTGGAAGCGGCCCGGCAACTCGACCATGGCGAGCCCCGTGCGCACAGCTTGCGCAGTGACCGGCAGCCTCGGCCGCAGCGACGCCAGAGCCGCCAGCACACCAGCCGCGTTGACCAGTTGGTTGGCCCCGCGCAGCGCCGGGTAGGCCAGGCCGCTGTAGCGACGCCCGCGGCCGGCCCAGCCCCACTGCTGCTTGTCGCCCGACACGTGGAAATCGCGGCCCACCCGCCACAGGTCGGCGCCGATGGCCTCGGCATGGTCGATCACGCTGCGCGGGGGCACCGGGTCGCTCACGATGGCCGGCTTGCCGGGCCGCATGATGCCGGCCTTTTCGAACCCGATGCGTTCGCGGTCGGGACCGAGGAACTCCATGTGGTCCAGGTCGATGCTGGTGATGATGGCGCAGTCGGTATCGACCATGTTCACTGCGTCCAACCGGCCGCCCAGGCCGACCTCGAGGATGGCGACATCCGGCTTGCTGGCCGCGGCGCAAAGGAGGATGGCCAGCGTCGTGAATTCGAAGTAGGTCAGCGCCATGTCGCCGCGCGCCCGCTCCACCGCTTCGAAGTGCTCGCAGAGCGCCGCGCCCTCGACGGCCTCGCCCGACAAGCGCAGCCGCTCTTCGAAGCGCACCAGGTGCGGCGAGGTGAAGACCGCCGTGCGGTAGGCGGCGCTCATCAGAATGCTTTCGAGCATCGCGCAGGTCGAGCCCTTGCCGTTGGTTCCGGCGACGGTGATCACCGGGCATTCGAAGACGAGATCGAGGCGCCGGGCCATCTCGCGCACGCGTTCGAGGCCCAGTTCGATGTTCCTGGGGTGCAGGTGCTCGGCATGCGCGAGCCAGTCGGCAAGGGTTTTCATGGAGCCCGGAATTGTCGCCCAGGCGCAGCGCAGGCATCATCGGCGCATGACCACGACCCTTTACGGCATCACGAACTGCGACACCGTCAAGCGCGCCCGCGCCTGGCTGGACGAAGAAGGCATCGCGTACCGCTTCCACGACTTCAAGAAGGAGGGCGTGCCCGAAGCCGAACTCGATCAGTGGCTGCGCGCCCCCGGCTGGGAGGCGCTGGTGAACCGCCGCGGCACGACCTGGCGGCGGCTGGACGACGCGACGCGCAATTCGGTGGTCGACACAGCTTCGGCCCGTGCCGTGCTGCTGGCCAACCCCAGTCTGATCAAGCGGCCGGTGGTCAACTGGGGCCCTCGAGGCGGCGTTACGACAGGGTTCGACGCCGCCCAGTGGAAAAGCCACACTGTGTAAACGGTTGAACCCGCACCGGCGGATCGCGTCGAACCGCCTCAGAGGGCCCTGGCAAGTGCCCCCATCTCAAGGAGTTCCTACATGCGCACCCCCTACAAGCCCCTTCACAAGCTGACTGCCCTGTCCCTGTTGGTGGCGGCGTTGGCCGGCGCGGCGACGATGGCGCAGGCCGAGCAGGTCTGGGCCCGGGTGGTCTCGGTCACGCCCTCGCACGAAGCCACCGGCACTACCCGCTACAACGTCACCTATGAATACGGCGGACGGCGCTACACCACGGTGACCGACACCCGCCCCGGTGCCAGCATTCCCATCGAAGTGGGCGACTATGGCGTTGCGACGACTTCCCCGGTTGCCCCTCAGCCGCCCATCGCCGCGGCGCCCCTCGACCAGCAACAACCTCCCGACTGGAACACCGTGACGCCGGAGCCCGGCATCGTGGTCTCGGGCGGCGGTGCACCTGCATATGGTGCTTATGGCCAGCCCGCGCCGGTCTACGTGCAGCCGGCGCCCCCCGTCTACTACCCCGCGCCGGTCTACGCGGGACCAGCCTACTACCCTGCCCCTTACGTGTATCCGCCCATCGGCCTTTCGCTCAACCTGGGCTATTCGCGCGGCTGGCGCGGCGGCTGGCACGGCCACTGGCGCTGACGCGCCGGCAGGCCGCCCGGGCCGGCCTAAAATCACGGGCTTTCCAACCCTTGCAGGGGCGCGCCTTCGCCGGGCGCGCGTCCGGCGGCCGCACGCCGCCGGCGCCGAGCCCTCCTCCAGATGAGCATGATCGAATCCCTCTCCAGCGCCACGGTGTCGACCAAGGCGAACGTGTATTTCGACGGCAAGTGCGTGAGCCACAGCCTCACGCTGGCTGACGGCAGCAAGAAATCGGTGGGCGTGATCCTGCCCGCGACACTCACCTTCAGCACCGGCGCGCCGGAAATCATGGAAGGCACGGGCGGCCGCTGCGAATACCTTCTTGCGGGCAGCAGCGAGTGGAAGGCCGCAGGACCCGGCGAAAAATTCAGCATCCCGGGCAACTCGAGCTTCCAGATCCGCGTGAGCGGCGAGCCCTACAGCTACATCTGCCACTTCGGTTGAAACGGGATTCGAGCATGGCCACCATTCTTCAAAGCATTCCCGCCGGCCAGAAGGTCGGCATCGCCTTCTCCGGCGGCCTGGACACCAGCGCCGCGCTGCGCTGGATGCGCAACAAGGGCGCCATCCCTTACGCTTACACCGCCAACCTCGGCCAGCCCGACGAGCCGGACTACGACGAGATCCCGCGCAAGGCAATGCTCTATGGCGCCGAGAAGGCGCGCCTGGTGGACTGCCGCAGCCAACTGGCCGCCGAGGGCATTGCCGCCCTGCAGGCCGGCGCCTTCCACGTCACCACCGCCGGCCTGACCTACTTCAATACCACGCCGCTGGGCCGCGCCGTCACCGGCACCATGCTGGTCGCCGCGATGAAGGAAGACGACGTCAATATCTGGGGCGACGGCAGCACCTACAAGGGCAACGACATCGAGCGCTTCTATCGCTACGGCCTGCTCACCAACCCGGCGCTGAAGATCTACAAGCCCTGGTTGGACCAGGCCTTCATCGACGAGCTGGGCGGCCGCGCCGAAATGTCGGCCTTCATGCAGAAGGAAGGCTTCGCCTACAAGATGTCGGCCGAGAAGGCCTACTCCACCGACTCCAACATGCTCGGCGCCACGCATGAGGCCAAGGACCTGGAGCACCTGAACAGCGGCATGAAGATCGTGCAGCCGATCATGGGCGTGGCCTTCTGGAAGGACGAAGTCGACGTCAAGCGCGAGGAAGTCACCGTGCGCTTCGTCGAGGGCCGCCCGGTGGCCATCAACGGGGTGGAATACCCGAGCCTGGTCGAGCTGCTGCTGGAAGCCAACCGCGTCGGCGGCCGCCACGGCCTTGGCATGAGCGACCAGATCGAGAACCGCATCATCGAGGCCAAGAGCCGCGGCATCTACGAGGCCCCGGGGCTGGCGCTGCTGTTCATCGCCTACGAGCGCCTGGTGACCGGCATCCACAACGAGGACACCATCGAGCAGTACCGCGACCATGGCCGCCGCCTGGGCCGCCTGCTCTACCAGGGCCGCTGGTTCGACCCGCAGGCCATCATGCTGCGCGAGACGGCACAGCGCTGGGTCGCACGCGCGGTCACGGGCGAGGTCACGGTCGAGCTGCGCCGCGGCAACGACTACTCGATCCTCAACACCGACTCGCCCAACCTCACCTACAAGCCCGAGCGGCTGACCATGGAAAAGGGCGAGTCCAGCTTTTCGCCGGCCGACCGCATCGGCCAGCTGACGATGCGCAACCTGGACATCGTGGACACGCGCGAAAAGCTCGGCATCTACACCCAGGTCGGGCTGCTGTCCTCGGGTCAGGGCGCGTCGCTGCCCCAGTTGAAGAACGACGAGTCGAAGTAGTCGGACCGCGGCCGGTGCGGAGTCGTTGGCTCCCGGGGCCACCGGCTCGACGATCGCCGCCGCTACACCGCCTGAATGCGACGGCGGAGGCAGGACTGAAACCGCACGTGGAGGCGCGGTGCGGGCAGGTGCATCACACCACCACCGGCTCCGGCTCCAGCCGGATGCCGAAGCGCTCATACACGCTCGTCTGGATCGCCTTCGCCAGGGTCATGACCTCGCCGCCAGTGGCCGGATGGCTCCTGCCGCCGCGGTTGACCAGCACCAGCGCCTGCTTCTCGTAGACGCCGGCGTTGCCCATGGTCTTGCCCTTCCAGCCGCAGGCGTCGATCAGCCAGCCTGCCGCGAGCTTGATGCTGCCGTCGGCCATCGGGTAGTGCACGATCTTCGGGTCGCGGGCGATGATGTCGGCGCACTGCTCTGGCGTGACGGTGGGATTCTTGAAGAAGCTGCCGGCATTGCCCAGCACCCGCCAGTCCGGCAGCTTGGCCGTGCGGATGGCGCAAATCCAGTCGAAGATCTGCCGTGCACCGGGCGCGTGGTTGCCGGCTTCGGCCATCTTGCGCTCCAGGTCCAGGTAGCCCAGGACCGGCTTCCACGGGCGCGGCAGGCGCAGGCGCACCCGCGTGATCAGCGCCCTGCCGGCCAGGCCGAAGTCGTTGGGGCCGCCGGCGGCAACGTGCTTGAACACCGAATCGCGGTAGCCGAAGGCGCATTGGGCGGCATCGAGGGTGAAGCTGCGGCCGGTGTCCAGGTCGATGGCGTCGAGGGACTCGAAGCGGTCCTGCAGCTCGACGCCGTAGGCACCGATGTTCTGCACCGGGGCGCCGCCCACGGTGCCGGGGATGAGCGCCATGTTCTCCAGGCCCAGGTAACCCTGATCCAAGGTCCAGCGCACCGTGTCGTGCCAGGTCTCGCCTGCACCCACCTCGACGATCCAGGCGCGCGGCGTCTCCTCGACCAGGCGGCGGCCCATGATCTCGATCTTCAGCACGAGGGACTTGACGTCGCCGGTCAGCACGATGTTGCTGCCGCCGCCGAGCACGAATTTGGGCGCCGCGTGCCAGCGCGGATGCGCCAGCAGCGCGGCCACATCAGCCTCGTTCGCGATGCGCACCAGGGCGTGGGCGCGCGCGACGATGCCGAAGCTGTTGTGCGGCTGCAGCGGTACGTTGTGCTCCACGATCATGGGAGAATTGTCGCATCCGTACCGCGTCATCCAGGAGGAGTGTTCATGCCGTCATTCGATACCGTCTGCGAACCCAATCTGCCCGAAGTCAAGAATGCCGTGGAGAACACGGCCAAGGAAATCGCGACGCGCTTCGACTTCAAGGGCACCGCAGCCGCCGTCGAACTCAAGGACAAGGAAATCACGCTGATCGGCGATGCCGAATTCCAGCTGGTTCAGGTCGAGGACATCCTCCGTAACAAATTGACCAAGCGCAGCGTGGACGTGCGCTTCCTCGACAAGGGCGACGTGCAGAAGATCGGCGGCGACAAGGTCAAGCAGGTTTTCAAGGTCAAGAATGGCATCGAGAGCGAGACCGCCAAGAAGATCCAGCGCCTGATCAAGGACAGCAAGCTCAAGGTGCAGGCCGCGATCCAGGGCGACGCGGTCCGCGTGACCGGCGCCAAGCGCGACGACCTCCAGGCCGCGATGGCGCTGATCAAGAAGGACGTGCCCGACATGCCGCTTTCCTTCAATAACTTCCGCGAATAAATGTTGCTCTCCCCCAGGCTCCCCCACTTCGTGTGGTCCGCCAACCCCCTCACCGGGGGCAACACCACCGGCCCGGCAAAGCCGGTTCCGCGGTGTTCCCCGAAAAAGATGGCCCGCTTGATTCTTGCGGTCATGTGCATGGTCACTGGCTTGGGCGTGCAGGCGCAATCGGTGATGCTCACCGGCACCATCGGCAGCCGCGCCATCCTGATCGTCGACGGCAGCGCGCCGAAGACCGTCGCCGTCGGCGAGACCTTCCAGGGCGTCAAGCTGCTCTCGCTCGCGGGCGAACTGGCGACGGTGGAAGCCGGCGGCAAACGCGTGGCGCTGCGCATGGACCAGCCCGTCAGCATCGGCGGCAGCGCCGGGGGTGGCGGCGGCAGCCGGATCGTGCTGCCGGTCTCCAGCGGCGGGCACTTCATGACCCAGGGCACCATCAACGGGCGCAGCGTCAGCTTCATGCTCGACACCGGCGCCACCGCCGTCGCTCTGTCGACGGCCGACGCCCAGCGCATCGGCCTGGACTACAGCAAGGGCCAGCCGGTACGCATGAACACCGCCAACGGCGTGGCACCGGGCTGGCGCGTCAGGCTGAATTCGGTGCGCGTCGGCGACGTCGAGGTCTACGACGTCGAGGCGGTCGTCTCCCAGCAGCCCATGCCCTTCGTGCTGCTGGGCAACAGCTTCATCAGCCGCTTCTCGATGCGGCGCGACTCGGACCAGATGGTCCTCGAAAAAAGGTTCTGAGCAAGCCCCCGGGCGCGCCGGCTCAGGCCGCCGCCGTCACCACGATCTCGATCTTGTAGGCCGAATTGGCCAGCGCCGCCTGAACGGTGGCACGCGGCGGCGTGTGGCCGGCCGGAATCCACGCATCCCACACCTCGTTCATGGCGCCGATCTCGCCGATGTCGGCCAGGAAGATCTGCGTCATGAGGATGCGCGACTTGTCACTGCCGGCCTCGGCCAGCAGCCGGTCCACCATGGCCAGCACCTGCGCGGTCTGGCCCCGGATGTCCTGCGAGGTGTCGTCGGGCACCTGGCCCGCAAGGTAGATGGTGCCGTTGTGGATGGCGGTTTCCGACAGGCGCGGGCCGACGTGGAAGCGTTGAATCTGGGCCATGAGATCATTCCTTTCAAGTCCTGGCTTTGGAGCCCAGCCTGGACTCCGTACCGGCCAAGAGCCGGCGGATGTTTTCACGGTGGCGCCACACGAGCAGCAGGCTGATCGCGATCAGCGCGAGCAGCACCTCCCGGCGCAGCGTCCAGGCGATGCCGCCGCCGATCAGGTAGTAGGCCGGCGCGAAGAAGGCGGCCACGATCGAGGCCAGCGAGGAATAGCGGAAGAAAAACGCGATGATCAGCCAGGTCAGCCCGGTCGCCAGCCCCAGCAGAGGCTCGATGCCAAGCAGCGCGCCGGCGGCCGTCGCCACGCCCTTGCCGCCCTGAAAGCCGAAGAAAACCGGGTACAGATGGCCCAGGAAGGCCGCCAGCCCCGCCAGCGCCGCCGTCCCCGCCCCCAGGCCCCAGGCATCGCCAAGGCGATGGATCAGGAACACGGGCAGCCATCCCTTGACCGCGTCCAGCAGCAGCGTGGCCAGCGCCGCGCCCTTGTTGCCCGAGCGCAGCACGTTGGTGGCCCCCGGGTTCTTGCTGCCGTAGCTGCGCGGATCGGCCATGCCCAGCGCCCTGCTCACGATCACGGCAAAGGACAGGGAGCCCAGCAGGTAGGACAGCACGATCGCGATCGACGAAGGCAGGTAGGAACTCACGGTGTCTCCAGGGGAAGCGGGCGGCATGGGGCGCCCGGCGGCCGGCTATTCTGCCAGCGCGCACTGCACCGGCTTCGCGCCCAGCAGCCGCACGCAGACCTGCGGATCGATGCCGACCAGGTAGCCGCGCCGCCCGCCGTTGATGGCAATCCTCGGCAGCTCGAGGATGCTCGACTCGATGTAAACCGGCATCGCACGCCGCGTCGCGAAGGGCGAGGTGCCGCCCACCAGGTAGCCGCTGTGCCGGTTCGCCACCTCCGGCTTGCAGGGCGCCACCGACTTCGCGCCGATCTGCCGCGCGAGGCTCTTGGTCGAGACGGTGCGGTTTCCGTGCATCAGCACGATCAGCGGGTTGGCGTCCTGGTCCTGCATCACCAGCGTCTTGACCACGGTGAAGGGGTCCAGCCCCAGCACCTGCGCACTGTGCTGCGCGCCGCCGTGCTTCAGGTAGTCGTAGGGATGCTCGGTGAAGGCGATGCCCTCCGCCCGCAGGAGCTGGGTGGCGGGTGTTTCGCTGATGTGCGCCTTCTTCTTGCTCATGAGGGGGACGCCACTGCCGCCATCAGATCGCCGGGTCCCGCATTTCCCAGCGCAGCTTGTCGACCTCGGCCAGCACGTCTTGCGACAGCCTGTGGCCCCAGGTGTCGATGTTCTCGTCCAGCTGGGCCAGCGAGGTGACGCCGATGATGGTGCTCGCCACCTGCCACTTGCTGTAGCAGAAGGCCAGTGCGAACTGCGTGGGCGTCATGCCCGTGGCAGCCGCCAGCGCGTTGTAGCGCCGGGCCGCGGCCAGCGCCTCCGGACGGCCCCAGCGCTGCTTGCGCACCGATTCGTAGCGGGTGATGCGCGCGTTCTGCGGCGCCGACGGACCGGTGATGCCGCTCTCGTCGTACTTGCCCGTCAGCAGCCCGAAGCCCAGCGGCGAATAGGCCAGCAGCGAGACGCCGAGCCGGTGCATGGTCTCGTCCAGTCCGTTTTCGACGCCGCGGTGCAACAGGTTGTAGACGTTCTGCACCGAGGCCACGCGCGGCAGCCCGTGCTGCTCGGCCAGGCGCACGAACTCGTGCACGCCGTAGGGTGTCTCGTTCGAGAGGCCGATCGCCCGCACCTTGCCGGCCTTGACAAGGCCGGCCAGCGCCTCGAGCTGCTCGCGGATCGGCGTCTGCGAGGTCTCGCGCGACGGGTCGTAGTACATGTTGCCGAAGGCCGGCACATGGCGTTCCGGCCAGTGGATCTGGTAGAGGTCGATCACGTCCGTTTGCAGGCGCCGGAGGCTTCCTTCGCACGACGCCACGATGTCGGCCGCCGTCATCCCGCTGCCCTCGCGGATCCAGGGCATGCCGCGCGAGGGGCCGGCCACCTTGGTGGCCAGCACGACCTTCCCGCGCACGCCGGGGTTCTTCGCGAACCAGTTGCCGATGATGGTCTCGGTGGCGCCGCAGGTCTCCTTGCGGGCGGGCACGGCGTACATCTCGGCCGTGTCGATGAAGTCGACACCGCGCTCGAGCGATCGGTGGAGGATGGCGTGGGCGGTGGGCTCGTCGACCTGCTCGCCGAAGGTCATGGTGCCGAGGCAGATCGGCGCGACGCGCAGGTCGCTCTGCCCGAGTTGGATCTTTTGCATGCTCGGAATGCTACCGCGCGTGTCCGCTGCCGGACTGCGCGGCCGGCGCGGCCTCCGTATCATCGATCGCCCATGTACCAAGCCCTCCGCCCCTCCCGCAGCGAATTCGTCCCCGTGCGCACCCTGCGCTACCACGTCCGCACCTGGGGCGCGCCCTCGCCTTCCCGCCCACCGCTGGTGCTGCTGCACGGCTGGATGGACGTCGCCGCATCCTGGCAGTTCGTGGTCGATGCGCTGGCCTCCGAGCGCCACGTGATCGCCCCCGACTGGCGCGGCTTCGGCCAGAGCGACGGCGGCCCGGTCGACAACTACTGGATGCCCGACTACCTGGCCGATCTCGACTGGCTGCTCGACCACTACGCGGGCGACGCGCCCGTCGACCTGATCGGCCACAGCATGGGCGGCAACATCGCGATGCAATACGGCGGCGTGCGGCCCCAGCGCGTGCGCCGCCTGGTCAACCTCGAGGGCTTCGGCATGCCGGTGCTGCAGCCGTCCGAGGCGCCCGGGCGCTTCGGCAAATGGATCGACCAGCTCAAGCGGCTGCACAAGGGCGAGATGGCCCTGGCGAGCTATGCGGGCCCCGAGGGCGTCGCGCGCCGCCTCATGAAGACCAACCCGCGACTCTCCCAGGACAAGGCCGACTGGCTCGCTGGCCACTGGTCCGTCGCACGGGCCCGGGCCGAGGGGGGCGAGCGCTGGGAGATCCTGGGCGACCCGGCCCACAAGATCATCAACGCCAACCTGTTCCGGGTCGACGAAATGCTGGCCCTGTATGCCGCGATCGAGGCGCCGGTGCTCGCCGTGGTGGCATCGGACGACAGCCTGCAGGGCTGGTGGAAGGGCCGCTACACGCTGGCGGAGTTCCAGGAGCGCCTGAAATCGGTGCGCGACGTCCGCCTCGCACGCGTAACCGATGCCGGGCACATGCTGCACCACGACCAGCCCGGGCAGGTGGCCGCCTTGATCGAGCCATTCCTCACCGGCGAAGGGCCTTGACAGGCATGAGAAAATGCGCGGTTTCCCCGAACACCGTCAGGATTCCCCATGGATGCAGAGCAAATCAATCAAATCGGCGCCACCCTTGCGGGCCTGAGCGCCAGGACGGTCGACTTACGGAGGTATCTTTGACTACGATGCCAAAGCCGAACGTCTGAGGACGGTCAACGCATCGCTCGAAGATCCCGCGGTCTGGAACGACCCGAAGAAGGCCCAGGAACTGGGCAAGGAAAAGAAGGCGCTCGACGACGTGGTCGTCACGCTCGACCGGCTGGGCAGCAGCCTCTCCGACAACACCGAGCTGTACGAGATGTCGAAGGAGGAAGGCGACATCGCCGGCCTGCAGGCCATCGCCGATGACGCCGCCAAGCTCCAGGCCGACATCGAGCAGCTCGAGTTCCGCCGGATGTTCAACAACCCGGCCGATCCGCTCAACGCCTTCGTCGACATCCAGGCCGGCGCCGGCGGCACCGAGGCCTGCGACTGGGCCAGCATGCTGCTGCGCCAGTACCTGAAGTACGCCGAGCGCAAGGGCTTCAAGACCCAGATCGAGGACGAAACGCCCGGCGACACCGCCGGCATCAAGAGCGCCACCATCAAGGTGGAGGGCGAATACGCCTTCGGCCTGCTGCGCACCGAAACCGGCGTGCACCGGCTGGTGCGCAAGTCGCCCTTCGATTCATCCGGCGGGCGCCACACCAGCTTCGCCAGCATCTTCGTCTACCCCGAGATCGACGACTCGATCGAGATCGAGATCAACCCCGCGGACGTGCGCGTCGACACCTTCCGCGCCAGCGGCGCCGGCGGCCAGCACATCAACAAGACCGACTCTGCCGTGCGACTCACCCACATGCCCACCGGCATCGTGGTGCAGTGCCAGGACAGCCGCAGCCAGCACAGCAACCGCGACGTCGCCTGGAAGCGCCTGCGCTCCCGCCTGTACGACCACGAGATGCGCAAGCGCATGGAAGAGCAGCAGAAGCTCGAGGAAGGCAAGACCGACGTCGGCTGGGGCCACCAGATCCGCAGCTACGTGCTGGACAACAGCCGCATCAAGGACCTGCGCACCAACGTCGAGATCTCCGCCACCCAGAAGGTGCTGGACGGCGATCTCGATGCCTTCATCGAAGCCTCGCTCAAGCAAGGCATCTGACCATTCCGGAGACACTCGATGCACCTGCGTGATGCCCAAGCCGAGCCCGTCGCGATCCGTCGCGAGGACTACCGTGCCCCCGCCTACTGGATCGACACCGTCGACCTGACCTTCGACCTCGATCCGGCCAAGACCCGCGTGCTCAACCGCATGCGCCTGCGCCGCAATCCCGAGGTCGCTGCCGAGCCGCTGCGCCTGGACGGCGACGAACTCAACCTCGCGCGAGTGCTGGTGAATGGCCAGGGCGCTTCCTTCCGAATGGAGGCCGACCAGCTCATCATCGACAACCTGCCCGAGTCCTTCGAGCTGGAGATCTTCACGACCTGCGCGCCGGCCAAGAACACCAAGCTCATGGGCCTGTTCGTGAGCGAGGACACCTTCTTCACCCAGTGCGAGGCCGAGGGCTTCCGCCGCATCACCTACTTCCTCGACCGGCCCGACGTGATGGCCAGCTACACGGTCACCATCCGCGCCAACCGCGAGGCCTACCCCGTGCTGCTGTCGAACGGCAACCTGGTCGAGCAGGGCCAACTGCCCGAGGGCCGCCACTTCGCCAAGTGGGTGGACCCCTTCCGCAAGCCGAGCTACCTGTTCGCGCTGGTGGCCGGCAAGCTGGTGGCGCGCGAGCAGCGCATCAAGGCGCGCAACGGCAAGGACCACCTGCTGCAGGTCTACGTTCGCGCGGGCGACCTCGACAAGACCGAGCACGCGATGAACTCCCTGATCAACTCGATCGCCTGGGACGAGGCCCGCTTCGGCCTGCCGCTGGACCTGGAACGCTTCATGATCGTCGCCACCAGCGACTTCAACATGGGCGCCATGGAGAACAAGGGCCTGAACATCTTCAACACGAAGTACGTTCTGGCCAACCAGGCCACCGCGACCGACGCCGACTACAGCAACATCGAGAGCGTGGTCGGCCACGAGTACTTCCACAACTGGAGCGGCGACCGCGTGACCTGCCGCGACTGGTTCCAGCTCTCGCTCAAGGAAGGCCTCACCGTCTTCCGCGACCAGGAATTCAGCCAGGACCTGTGCGCGGAGCCCTCGGCCCGCGCCGTCAAGCGCATCGAGGACGTGCGCGTGCTGCGCACCGCCCAGTTCCCTGAGGACGCCGGCCCGATGGCGCACCCCGTGCGGCCCGACAGCTACATCGAGATCAGCAACTTCTACACCGTCACCATTTACGAGAAGGGTGCCGAGGTGGTGCGCATGATGCAGACCCTGGTCGGCCGCAAGGGCTTCGAGCGCGGCATCACGCTGTACTTCGAGCGCCACGACGGCCAGGCCGTGACCTGCGACGACTTCGCCCAGGCCATCGCCGACGCCAATCCCGAGTCCGAACTGGCGCGCCTGCTGCCGCAGTTCAAGCGCTGGTACAGCCAGGCCGGCACGCCGCGCCTGTCGGCCCACGGCGTCTACGACCCCGTGCAGCGCAGCTACACCCTGAGCTTCGTGCAGAGCTGCCCGCCCACCCCGGGCCAGCCCTTCAAGGAACCCTTCGTCATCCCGGTCAACCTGGGCCTGCTGAGCGCCGACGGCCGCGAACTTCCCCTGCAACTGGCGGGCGAGGACGCGCCGGGCGCGGGCACCCGCACCCTGGTGCTCACGCACGCGGGCGAGCAGTTCACCTTCGTCAACGTCGAGGCCGAGCCCGTGCCTTCCATCCTGCGCGGCTTCAGCGCGCCGGTGATCCTCGACCACGACTACGGCGAGGCGCAACTGCTCACCCTCCTGGCCCACGACACCGACCCCTTCAACCGCTGGGAAGCGGGCCAGCGCCTGGCGTTGCGCGCCGCGATCCAGGCCATCGAGGGGCCGGCCGCCGGCCCCGCCGAGGCCCCCCTGGGCGAGGCCTACCTCGATGCCATGCGCAGCCTGCTGCGCGATCCGCAGCTCGACGCCGCCTTCAAGGAACTGGTGCTCACCCTGCCCTCGGAAACCTACATCGCCGAGCAGCTGGACGTCGTCGATCCGCAGCGCGTGCATGCCGTGCGCGAGGCCATGCGCGTCCAACTCGCCACCGGCCTCTTCGCCGACTGGGAGCGGGTGTACGAGCAACATCGCGAGACCGGCCCCTACAACCCCGACCCGCATTCCGCCGGGCGGCGCGCCCTGGCCGGCCTCGCCCTGGTCTACCTGTGCCTCGCGGCCCGCAGTTCCGGCGACGCCGTCTGGCCCGGCAAGACGCTGCAGCGCTTCAAGGACGCGGGCAACATGACCGACCGCTTCAACGCCCTCAATGCGCTGGTCTCTTCCGGCCATGCGCTGGCCGCGCAGGCGCTGGCGAGCTTCCACGCCATGTTCAGGAACGAGGCACTGGTCATCGACAAGTGGTTCTCGCTGCAGGCCGGCGCGCCGGACCGCGGCGGCGACATCCTGCCGCTCGTCAAGCAGCTGATGAAGCACCCCGACTTCTCGCTCAAGAACCCGAACCGCGCGCGCAGCGTGATCTTCAGCTACTGCAGCGCCAACCCCGGTGCGCTGCACCGCCCCGACGCCGCGGGCTACGTGTTCTGGAGCGAGCGGGTGATGGAGCTGGACGCCATCAACCCGCAAGTCGCGGCGCGCCTGGCACGCGCCCTCGACCGCTGGAGCAAGCTGGCCGAGCCTTATCGCAGTGCGGCGCGCGAGGCCATCATGCGCGTGGCGTCGAAGCCCGATCTCAGCAAGGACACGCACGAAGTCGTCACCCGTGCCCTCGCCGCGTGATCGAGCTCTCCCCCAGGCTTCCCCACTTCGTGTGGTCCGCCAACCCCCTCACCGGGGCCAACACCAGCGGCCCGGCAAAGCCGGTTCCGCGAAAAATGTTGCTCTCCCCCAGGCTCCCCCACTTCGTGTGGTCCGCCAACCCCCTCACCGGGGG
>NZ_BAABGJ010000057.1:59199-113962 GCF_039541515.1 Variovorax defluvii | reverse complement strand
GTTGCTCTCCCCCAGGCTCCCCCACTTCGTGTGGTCCGCCAACCCCCTCACCGGGGGCAACACCAGCGGCCCGGCAAAGCCGGTTCCGCGGTGTTCCCCGAACAGACATGCCACATAGGAGTTACTGAATGGCTAAGCCCATTTCCCTCACCCGCTACCTGATCGAGCAGCAGCGCGCCGACGGCCTGATTCCGGGGCAGCTGCGACTTCTGCTCGAAGTCGTGGCGCGCGCCTGCAAGGGCATCAGCCAGGCCGTCAACAAGGGAGCCCTCGGCAACGTGCTCGGCTCGGCAGACAGCGAGAACGTGCAGGGTGAAGTCCAGAAGAAGCTCGACATCATCGCCAACGAAGTGCTGATCGAGGCGAACGAATGGGGCGGCCACCTCGCCGCCATGGCCAGCGAGGAAATGGACAGCATCTACGTCGTGCCCAACCGCTATCCGCAGGGCGAGTACCTGCTGCTGTTCGATCCGCTCGACGGCTCCAGCAACATCGACGTCAACGTCAGCATCGGCACCATCTTCAGCGTGCTCAAGAAGCCCGAGGGCTCGCCCGGTGTGCAGGAGTCCGACTTCCTGCAGGCCGGCAGCAAGCAGGTGGCGGCCGGCTACTGCATCTACGGCCCGCAGACCACGCTCGTGCTGACCGTTGGCAACGGCGTCGCCATGTTCACGCTGGACCGCGAGCAGGGCTCCTTCATGCTCACGCAGGAAGACATCCAGATTCCCGCGGACACCAGGGAATTCGCTGTGAACATGAGCAACATGCGCCACTGGGACGCCCCCGTGAAGCGCTACATCGACGAATGCCTGGCCGGCAAGGACGGCCCGCGCGGCAAGGACTTCAACATGCGCTGGATCGCCAGCATGGTGGCGGACGTGCACCGCATCCTGATGCGCGGTGGCATCTTCATGTACCCCTGGGACAGCCGCGAGCCCGAGAAGGCCGGCAAGCTGCGTTTGATGTACGAGGCCAACCCCATGAGCTGGCTGGTCGAGCAGGCCGGCGGCGCCGCCACCAACGGCCGCCAGCGCATCCTGGACCTGGACCCGACCAAGCTGCACGAGCGCGTGGCCGTGTTTCTGGGATCGAAGAACGAGGTCGAGCGCGTGACCGGCTACCATCAGGCGCTATAATCGCGGGCTTAGCCGGTGTAGCTCAGTTGGTAGAGCAGCTCATTCGTAATGAGAAGGTCGGGTGTTCGAATCATCTCTCCGGCACCAATCAACAAGAAGAAGAACCAGAAAAAGAGGACACCAAGGCCGCTGTCTCCAAGGACAGCGGCCTTTTCATTTCGGGGCCCCCCTTTGCCAGGGCAGTCCGGTTCCTGGCCAGGCCGGCTCAGGACTGCACCATCGCCCCCATGCGCGCCGCGAGATCGCCAACCAGGCTCAGCAAGCGGTACTGCGCCATCGCCTTCTGCGCTCCTGCATCGATCACATTGGACCGGGCGCGCGCCTCTTCGACCAGCGTGTCCGCCACGTCGAGCAGCGGCCTGACACCGGCCTCGTAGCCCCGCTCGGCCAGGACGCGCGTATCGGCAGCGACCTCGGCCGCTGCCAGCGCGAGGCGCTCGACCTCGATGGCCGTCAGGTACTCCTGCTCCAGCTTGTCGAAGTCGCCGGTCACCTGCTGCAGCACCGCCTGCGTTTGCGCTTCGCCTGCCGCCACCTGCTGCTGCGCCGCGCGGCGCCGCGCCAGGTCCCCTCCCCCTGCATATAGGTTCCACGTCGCGACCAGCCAGACGCTGCGGTCGGAATGGTGCTCCGGCCCGCCGGTCGCATTCACGCTGCGCGACGCGCTGCCCTGCAGCACGACCTTCGGGAGAAAAGCCGAGGTCGTCGCGTCAACTTCATGGCGCGCAGCCTCCACGCCGAGCTCCGCGTCCGCCACATCGAGGCACTGCGTCGTGCAGGCGACCCTGAGCTTGGCGATCTCGCCCGGTTCGAGCGGGCGGCCGGGCATGGCGCCGAACTCGATGTCCTCGCCGGACACGCCCGTCAGGAGCAGGAAGCGCTGCTCCGCCTGGCGCCGCAGCCCGCCGGCTTCGGCCACGGCCCGGCGCTGGTCCAGCAGCCGCGACTGCGCGCGCCGCAGTTCGACCAGCGGCGCCTGCCCCGACTTCAAGCGCCCTTCCACGATCGCGACGAGGCGCTCGAGCCGACGCTCGACGGCCCTGGCCTGGTCCAGCTTGCTGCGCTGGTCCGCCAGGTCCAGCGAAGCCTGGAGCGCGACGAGCACACGGTCGTCGATCGTCTTCCTCAGCGCGATCCTTTCCCGCTCGGCCCTGCGTTGCGCCATCTGCATCTGCGCCGCACTCCTGCCCGCATCGAAGAGCAGTTGCGAGATCGTCAGCGAGGTCGCGCTTGCGCGTCGCGAGAGACCGTTGTCCTCGCTCGACGATGAAGGCGCGATCAGCTCCTTGCGCCCGGCGCGTCCGGCCTGCGTCGACAGGTCCACCGACGGAAGAAACGCCGCTTCGCTCGCGCGCAACCCGGCCTCCGCGGCCTGAAGGCTGGCCTGCCTCATCGCGATCTGCGGATCGTTCGCGACGACCCGGCGCAGGACCTCCTGGACAGACACCCGCTCGGCGAATGCCGGCGCGGCGATTCCTGCAGACAGGACAAGGCATGCACGCAGGCACGTGCGAACCCACGCTCGCATGGCACTACCTTTCCGTGAAGCTCTGGTTCAACCCGCGCACGATCGGCTTGAACAGGTAAGTGAGCACCGTGCGGCTTCCCGTGACGATGTCCACGTTCACCTGCATGCCCGGCACCAGGGGCAGCGGCTTCCCCGACTTGTCCTTGAGATCGCCCTGGAGAGCGATCTGCACCACGTAGAACTCCTTGCCGTCTTTTTCCTGGACCGAGTCGGCGCTGATCTCGCGCACCTGGCCATCGAGCGCGCCGTAGACCGCGAAATCGAAGGTCGAGACCTTGACCCGGACCTGCTGGCCCTTGCGAAGAAAGCCCACGTCGCCCGGCAGGATGCGCGCCTCGATCTGCAGTTCATCCCGCGAGGGCACGATGTCCAGCACCACGCCCCCCGGGGGTACCACCTGCCCGGGGTGGCGGAAGTACACCATCTTCACGACACCGTCGATGGGCGCGACCACCCGGCTGCGCGACACCCGGTCGGCACGGGCGACGCTCTTCGGGGCGTTGATGTCGACCTCGGCGCGGCGATCCGCAAGCTCACGCTGCAGCCGCGCGCGATAGTCACCCAATGCCTTGGCGCGATCCGCCCGGTTCTGGGCAACCGCACTGACCTGCTCCACGAGCCCGTGCTCCTGCTGCACCACCGCGCTGCGCACGTTGAGCAGCTCCCGCTCCTTGCGCAGCACCTCCGTTTCCGCGATCACCGCCGGCACCAGCGGTCGCAGGATCGCCAATTCCTTCTCCAGCAGATCGGCCTCGTTCCGTCTGAGCGCCAGTTCCTTGCGCACGCGCTCCAGCTGTTCGGCCTTTTGCCGGCCGGCCTCATCGAAGCTTGCGAGCGTGGCCTCGATCTCGGCGCGGTTCGTGGCCCACCCGGCGCGCTCGTCGGCGCGGATCTGCGGCTCTTCGTCCAGCGGCGGCGGGAAGACGGGAGGCCGCGCCTCCAGTTCGCCCTCGATCCGGGCGATGGCGGCCAGGCCCTGGAGCCAGCGCCGGCGCGGCTCCGCAAAATCGGCCTCCAGGGACTTGCTGTCGAATTCGGCCAGCACCTGGCCGGCCTTCACGTTCGCACCCTCGTGCACATGGATCGCGGACAGCACGCCCCCATCCTGGTTCTGGACCGCCTGCACGCGGCCGGCCGGAATCAGCTTGCCTTGGCCGCGCGTGATCTCCTCGATGTGGAACATCGCGGCCCATGCAAGCACCAGCAACACGAAGATCGCGACGGCCCACGTGAGCAGGCGCACGGCGCGCGTTCCCGGATCGCGCGCTCGGTTCTTCAGCATGGCGGCGCGCCTGGGCTCGATGAAGGCCGCCTCTACGGATGCAAAGCCGCGCATCGGGGAGTGCCCGGACCGGCCCGGCTCGTCGCCACGGGCATCGTCATTCGTCGTCATCGTTCCTCCCTCGGTGAGATGTTCTTCAGCACAGCTTCGGGGGGCCCGTCCGCCAGCACCCGGCCCGCGTCCATGGCGATCACCCGGTCCACCAGGTCCAGCATGCTGGTGCGGTGCGTGACCAGGATCAGGGTCTCGCCGTCCCGTCGCTCGGCCAGGCGTGCCCGCAGGCTGCCCTCGCCCGCGAAATCCAGCGAGTTCGACGGCTCGTCGAACAGCAGGATGCGGCCGCCTCCGATGAGCGCGCGCGCCAGCACCACCGCCTGGCGCTGCCCGCCGGACAGCAGCGCGCCGCGCTCCCCCACCGGCATGTCGTAGCCCAGCGGATGCGTGCGCACGAAGTCGTCGACGCCGGCGGCTCGGGCCGCCTCCAGCACGCGCGCTTCGTCGGCCGCCTCGGTGCCGTGCGCGATGTTGTCGCGGACCGTGCCGTTGAAGAGATACGGGTCCTGCGCCACGACGGCGATCGAGCGGCGCAGTTGCTGCGGATCGAGCTGGCGCGTGTCCACGCCGCCCACCAGCACCGCGCCTTCAGAAACCTCGTACAAGCCGGCGATGAGCTTGGCCAGGGTCGACTTGCCCGAGCCCGAACGCCCGATCACCGCCACGCGCTCGCCGGGCTGGATCGTGAAGCTGACGTTGCGCAGCACGGGCGCCGGCGCACCGGCGTAGCTGAAGCTCGCGCCCCGCAGTTCGATCGCTGCGCTGAGCGCATCGCGCACCACGAAGGACTTGCCCGCCGGCCGCTCCACCGGGCGCCGGAAGATCTGGTCCAGCGTCGTCATCGACTGGCGCGTCTGCTTCCAGCGGGAGAGCATCCCCGCCAGTTGCCCGATGGGCGCCACCGCGCGCGAGGCCAGGATCGAGCATGCGATCAACCCGCCCATGGTCAACTGCTGCGCCGCAACGCCGTACACGCCGACCACGATGACCGCCACGCCGCTGAGCGACTGCAGAAAGCTCACCAGCGACGTGCCGACGGTGGACAACAGCTTGGAGTGCATCGACGCCAGCGCGATCTTCTTCACCGCGCGCTCCCACGCGCCCTGGAACACGCTCTCGCTGGCCGACAGCTTGATCGCCTCGATGCCGGCCAGCACCTCGATGAGCATCCCGTGCTTCTGTGCGGAGGCCTGCATCGACACCTTGACCGCGCGGTCCACCGGCCCCTGCAGGAGCAGCGTCACGCCCAGCATCAGCACGATCGCCAGCACGGGCACGGCGGCCACCGAAATGCCGCCCATGCCGGCGATGGCGGCGAGGTAGATGAACACGAAGGGCAGGTCGATCACCGCGCTCAGCGACAGCGAGGTGAAGAAGTCGCGCAGCGACTCGAACTCGTTGAGATGATTGGCGAACGCGCCCGCCGATGCCGGCCGCTGCGCCATGCGCAGGCCGGTCACCTGCTGGAACAGGCGTGACGAGATCTCGAGATCGACGCGCTTGCCGGCGTAGTCGATCATGAAGGCCCGCGCGACGCGCAGGAGCAGATCGAACAGGTAGATCAACGAGACACCCACCGTCAGAGCCCACAGGGTCTCGAAGGCGTTGTTGGGCACCACCCGGTCATACACCTGCATGCTGTAGAACGAGGCCAGCATCAGCAGCACGTTGGCCACCAGCGAGGCCAGCGCCACGTGCGCGTAGGTGTGCCACTGGCTGGCCACCGCGCGACGCAGCCAGGCATAGCGATCGGGCTGCAGGGCCAGCTCGGTGCCCGGCGCATGCGCCAGGTAGTCCGGTTGCACCGCCCAGCCGCCTTGTGCGATGGCCTGCGCCATCGCCGCCTCGTCCAGTGGCTCTCGCGCCGTCGTCCCCTCGGCAGGCGGCATCAGCCGATGCACGCCTCCAGGCAGCTTGCGAATGACCGTGAATCCAAGGCCGCGCGGAACGATCAGGCAGTCCCCCTGCTGCACCGCCCCATCGGCGCCGGCGGCATCCACCGCCGACAGGCGCAAATCCGCGCGCTCGGCCGCCCGCTCGAAGGCGGCGGGAGCGAGCCGGTGCTCCTCGCGCGGCAAGTCGGCGCCGAGCGACAGGGCGGACACGGGCCGGCCGTACACCGCCGAGCACAGCGCCAGGCAGATCTCGAAGGGCACCGCCACCTCCTGCGGGGCACGGATCGCGGCGTCGTCGGCCGCGGCTTCGTCGCTCCCCGGCAGGCTGCCGGGGAGGCGCATGGCAAGCTGCTGCGTCATGCTGGTATCGGCAGCGGTTGCGGATGCGCGATCAGCTGGTCCAGCGGCGTGAGCCCGGAGCCGGCGGGGTTGTAGGCCCCGACGGAGAGGTCCGCACCCGTGCTGTAGATGGTGATCTCCACCTCGTTTCCACTCGCCGTGTGCCACGTGGTGTCGTACTTGATCGTGACCCCGTCCCGCAGCAGCTCGCTCTGGAAACCCTCGACCTTGTTGTTGTCCGCATCGAAGGAGTACAACTGGCTGGGGTCGAAGAGATCGTCCCCGGCATCCAGGAACGCGATGTTCAGATCGCCAAGGCGCAGAGCGTTGTCGATGTCGTTGACCGTCACGTGGTCGGCGGTCGCCGTGATGACGATCGTCGAATCGCCCCGGCTCGCGGTGAAGTCGGAACCACCGGAATCCGCGAAGGCCTGCACGTCGCTGGTGGCTTCGCCGGCTTCGACGATCACGGGCAGCTGCCCTGCCGTCCCCTTCATGCGGACCGTGACGACGTCGTCGGCTGCCGCGCCGTCCACGGTTTCGATGTGCACCGTGTTGCCGCTGGCGGCGGTGACCAACGCGTTCTGCGCCCCGCTCTTCAAGGTGATGACGGCGTGGCCCGCATCCTCGATCAGCGTGAAGCCGACCTTGTCGATCGTCACCTCGTCGGCACCGCCATGGCCGGCGAACTGCTGCAGGTTGGACGCAGCATCGACGTCGATCCTGTCGGCCGCCTGCGTGCCATGGAGCTGGTCGACGTCGCGGCTGAAAAAGCCGCGGACCTGGGTGCTGTCCGACAGGTCGGTGACGAGGTAGGCGCTCGCGGGCACCTCGTGTCCATCGACCGTGGCCGGCGACAGCTGCCTGGTGAACGAGAGCCCCGAGCCGAAGCCGCCGAACCTGAGGATGTCCACTGCCGCGCTGTGGCCCCACACTTCGAACCACCCGCCGCCGGAGGCGTTGCTCAGGTCGACGTCGTTGGTGTTGGCTGCCGTGAAGCGATTGGCGAACAGCTCACTGGGCGTGGCACCAGCCGGCGTGCTGGTCAGGTCGAAGTGAACGACGGCGTCGGCACCCACCTGCAGGACATTGTTCCCTCCGCGCAGATCGAAGAAGTCGGCCCCCCCACCGCCGCGATAGGTCAATTCCGCGTCGCTCCCGACGGGCACTCCATAGCGGGTGAAGCGGTCGTTGTACTGGCTGCCTTCGAATGCAATCGCCGGATACAGCCTCACATGGGTCAGGTCCAATTCGCTGTGGATCACGTACCCGCCGCCGTCGGGATCGCTCGGCTTCGCGTCTCTGAAGCTGACGAGGTTCGCCTCGGAGTTGTCGATGATGTAGCCCGCAACGAGATTGCCTTGGCTGTCGAAGACCGGCTGCAGGGCCTGCATGAGGAAATACAGGTCGATGCCCGGGCCGCCGCGAATCAGGACCTGCGGGTCATGGATGATGAATTGATTGTCGGTGCGGAACACCAGCGCGGCGATGAGCGCCTCGGCCACGGCCGCAGGAACGGCGACAGGGTGGCTGGCGCTCGTGAAGCTCAGCGCGTAGGTGTTCGCCCCGGCGGCGGCGATGTGCACGGTGGGTGCGCTGCCGCCCAGGCCCAGGTGCGCCCAGGCATCGGCGAAGCCCGCGACATCCACCGCCCAGCTGTCGCCGGCATGCGGCTCGGCGGCGGTGAGCATGACCGTGCCGATGCCCGCAGGCACGGTGTCCACGTCGGTGATGCGGACGCTTTTCGCGAGCGCGGCCTTCGATGGATCCCGCTCGTCGAAGTCGGCCCCGGACCAACTCAGCACTGGCGCATGCTGGACGTCCAGCCGCATCGTGTGTGCAGCCGAGGTGTCCTGGCCGCCATGCGCGACGCCACCGTCGTCCTGCACCTGGAAGCTGAAGCCGGTGGAGTCTTGCGCCGTGCCGGTGCCGGCCGGGGTGAAGACGAGCTTGCCCTCGGCGATGTCCCGCGCCGAAACGAAGATGGAGGCGGCGCCGTCGGCAAGGACCAGCGGCGTGCCGTCGAGGCTCAGTTGGCCGGACCCCGGCAACGCGGTGATGCGGATGCCCGCCAGCTGGTTGTCGCCGTCCACCGGATCGCTGAAGGGGAACTCGGCCGTGGTGAAGACATGGGGGTCATGCGCCTTGACGTCGACGGTGGCATCGGCGCTGTCGGGCGCGTGGTTGGTCGGCACGATCGTCACCATCACGACGCGCGACGCCTGCTCGTCGTCGGGGCCACCTGTGCCCTGCTGGCCTTTGGCGGCGGGGTCCACGCCCGTCCCGCCGTTGTCGCCGATGGCGACATGCAACTCGACCAGGCCGGTGGCGTGAAGCGCCGTGGTGTAGCGGAGCTTGCCCGCCTGGATGAAGGCATTGATGTCGGCCAGCGTGCCGTTCAGGTTCACTTCGCTGACTTCGACGCCGTCGGGATTGAGGCCGCCGCGCGCGACGACGGTGACGCCATCGCCGACTTCGGCTGCGGCCTGCAGGGTGCCTTGGGCCAGCCACAGCTTGACCTGGACCGGGCGGCCGCCCGCATCGGGGTCGCCGAACTGGAGCCACTGGATGGGGGTGGGCCGGTCCTGGTACACGCTCAGGTCGCCGCCCAGCAGGGTGATGGTGGGCGCTGCGTTGACATGGGTGTCCGCAGCCGCGGGCTTGGGCAGGAATATGAGAGGCAAGGCAATGAGCGAGCCCAAGCCCCCCACGCCTGCCAGCGCAGCCAAGGTCTTGACCACGTGGTCCCGCGCCAACGGCGACAGCCCCTGCCGACCTGCCGGCACCAGCGTGTCGAGCGAATTGTCGACCTCGTTTTTCCAATCGGGCTTTTCGTAGTTGGCATCGCGCAACTTCTGCCGGTCGCGGGCCTCCCGCTGCGCATCGGTGAGAACGTCGAGCAATTCATAGCCCGGCTCGGCCGTCGGCGACGGGCCGAACATCTTGTTCCAGAGCATGGTGAAGAACCCGCCGACGCTGCCACCGCGCGCCTGGATGCCGCGCACCTGGATGCCTGAAGTCGAGCCTGAACCCAGCATCGTCCCCAGCACCAGCGGCACGCCCGGGGCCATGCCGGCAATGGTCGCGGCGCTCAACCCGGGGCCGCTGTCCGGCGGCCCGGCCGTGTACGGCGCGCGCAGATCGTGGCCTTCGGGCACCACCACCAGGCTGGTGAACGAATAGGCCATCTCGTTGTTCGCTTCACCGGTGAAACCCGGGTCCTCGCCGACGTTGCCGTTGTCGTTGATGCGCACTTCCAGCAGGTTGCTCCGGGCGGCCTGCGAGTGCACGACCTCATGCGCAAGGTAGTCGTCCATCGCGCTGGCCCGGCCCACGATGGTGAGCTCTCCCGTGCCCACGCCGCTGACGATGAAGCCCGGCCGCTCCTCGGCAAGGAAGGTGCCCTGGGTCGCCCGCAGCACGATGCGCACCGTCGGATCGGCCAGATCGTCCAGCCGCTCCAGCGTGGCGTTGACCTCGGCCTTGGCGTAGGTCGGCGCGGCATAGCGCACGCCGTCGGTGTCACCGCCACTGCCGCCGGCAACGAACGCATCGATGTCGGCCAGCCTGCCCCTGAGCACGAGGGTGTCCGTACCGTCACCGGTCACCTGCACGTGGCTGGTGCCAGCGGCTTGCAGGATGCCGTCATCGACGTGCAGCTTGACCGTGACGATGCTGTCGCCCGCGTCCACGTCGCTGAACTTCAGGCCCAGCAGCCGCGTGAGCCCCCCTTCGCGCACGTCCTGCGAGACGACCTGGTCGATGACCGGCGTGTCGTTGACCGGCGTGACGTTCAGGGTGAAGGTGCCCGGTGTGGGCGAGAAGGCGCCGGCCGCGTCCTTCATGCTGTAGGTGAAAGTGGTGGTGCCGTTGAAGTCGGGCGCGGGCTTGAAGACCAGGTTCGCCAGATCCGCGATGGCGATGACTTGCCCGGGCGTGACGATGCTGCCGCCCAGGCCCAGCTGGCCATGCGCCGGCAGGGAGTCGATGCGCACGCCCTGGATGGTGTCGCTGTCGTCCACATCCATGCAGCCGAAGGACTGCAGGCTGAACAGGCCCTGCTTGAACTGGATGTAGGTGAGGCGCTCGCCGCTGTCCACGTCGATGCCGTGCACCGTGCCCACCACGGTGCCCGCCCCAGCGTTCTCGGACACGGCGGTCGACAGCTGCGCGTGCAGCAGCCCGGCTTCGGTGCCGGTGAGGCCTTTGCCCAGGTTGGCATTGACCTGCGCGGCACTGAGCGCGGCATCCCACACGTGGTAATCGGACACGCTGCCGCTGAAGTAGCTGCCGCTGTCACCGCCGAGGACGGTGGAGGGATGCAGCCTGGCCACCGTGCTTTGCAGACCCGTTTGCACGGCGACGCCGTCGATGTACAGCGTGGGGGTCTTGTTCGCGAACACGACGGCGATCTGCGTTTCGGGATTGACGGTGCCCGTCCAGGTCAGCAGCGCCGACAGGCGGGTGGTGCTGCCCTGGTACACCGAGATGCCGTTGGTGCCGACCGACACGCCGATGCCGGCGTCGTCGGCGCTGCCCCAGAGGGACTGCGCCCAGACGGCGTACTGCTGTCCGCTGTAGCCCGAGGTCCCCGTGTTGCTCTGCGGTTTGAGGGCGATGGCCTGGGTCGGGCTGACCTTGAACTCGAGCGTGAAGTCGCTGTAGGCGCCCAGGGTCTGCTGCGGATTCACGACGGCTGCGGCCGTGCCGTCGAACCATCGGCCGAGACTGGCGGCCACCGGTGCGTCGTTGGCGCCCTGGACGGTCAGCGTCAAGGTGCTGGTGCGAGTGGCGCCGGCGGCATCCTTGACGGTGTAGTTGAAGGTCTCGACGAGGGTATCGCCGGCGGTGCGCAGCGCCTGCACGGCGGGGTTGTCGTTGTTGACGGTGTAGGTGTAGCTGCCGTCCGCGTTCAGCAGGAGGCTGCCGCAGGCACCGGCCAGCGCGCTGCCCACCATACCGCTGGTGGTGCCGAAGGACACGGCCGAGACCACCAGGGCGTCGCCGGCATCAGGATCGATGTCGTTGACCAGCACGTTGCCCGTGGCCCGGCTGCCCGCGGCGGCGTTGCTCGCGCCGCCGGCTTCGACGGCCGTGCCCGTGTCGGCGACCGCCGCGGGCGGGTTGTCGATGTGGATCGTGGTGCTTGCACTGGCGATCACGGACGACGTGCTCATGGTCGCGACGACGATGGTGCGCGTGGGCGCCGTGACGCCGTCCGCACCGGACAGGGGCGTGTTGTTGGAGAACTGCACGCCTTGCAGGGCGGTCTGCCACATGAGGTCCGTGATCGTGGTGAAGGCCGAAGAGCGCTCGATGAACACGTCCCCCCGCGCCAGTCCGGTCCAGGACCTCGCTCCACGGGGAATGCCGTCACCGGAGAGCACCAGCCCGGCCGGCAACGAGCCGATCTGCAGGGTGTCTCCCGACGCCCAGTTGCCGCTGATGCGGATCCGGGTGACCTTGTCGGTGTTCGACGAGGAACTGCCGCTGCCCACCACCACACCCGGGGCCACGATCCCGATGGACGCGGCATCGTCGATGTAGGACGTCGTGTGGTCGGTGCCGGCAGCGCTACCGTTCAGATCGAGTGGCATGGGGATTCCTGTGTGTGATGGGGTCGATGGCGATCGCCCACGGCAAAGCAGCGCACGCTGAACGCTCGGGCGAAGGAATGGGGTTGAGCTGGGGGTTGGCGGGGTGCTCCCCGCTCTTCTCGCCGGGCAATGTAGGCCCAGCAGAATTACTCGCGAGTTACAACTTCAGTGATCGAAGGGACCGGGGTCGCGCTGGAGCCCTTCTCTGCCGCAGTCCATGCCGGCCGGCGGCCATGGCTCTGGACGCACCCCACCGTTGGGCTGCAGAAAGCCGAGATCTTCGGCCAGGCAACGGGTGTCGGGGCTGACATCGCGCCCCAGGACAATGGCCAGGTTGTCGCGGCAGAAGCGGTAGTGGCTGAAGGCCAGGGCCATGTCGCCCTGCGCGGTCGCACAACGCATGAGCCCTCGATACGCCGTTTCGCTCAGGGGCTCCGGATCGAGCACGCGGCGATAGATCCGCGCGGCGCCCGGCCAATCTCCCTGCGCTTCCAACTGCTCGGCGAGCAGCGATGCGGCGGCCATGAAGCGCATGGAGACCTTGCGCTGAACGGCCAGGACCCAGGCGAGCGATTCGGAACCGAAGATGCCGCCGCGGTAGAGGCGCAAGAGGTGGTCGACCTTCGAGCGCACATGCGACACCGAACTGTGCTCGGCTTGATCGAGGATGCGTTCGCACAGGTCCTGCAGTGCCTGCAGGTCCGTCCACACGAGTTCGCAGTTCAGCGCGACCAGGCCGTTGCGGACCACGACCGCCTCGTCGCTGCCGAGCAGTTTGCGAAGCCGGTGAATCGAGACGCGCAAGGCCGCTTCGGGCGCTTCGCTCGTTCCCCAGAGCTGGCGGGCGACGAACTGCTGCGGCTTTCCCTGCGGGCCGGCCGCGGCCAGCACGCAAAGCAGTTCCCAGACTCGCTGCTGCATCTTGCCGGTGACGCGCACCCGTTCGCCGCCCAGGTAGACCTCGGGCGTTCCGAGCACATGGGCCCGGATGGGCCAAGGCCAGGCCGGGGAGGTCGCATCGGGCGCGCGAAGCGCCTGCCGCGCGACGATCTCACGCAACCAGGGCGCGTCCACGTCGGCGAGGAATCCGAGCCCGACCAGCGTGGCAGCGAGTCGGGGCGCATGAGGAAACAGTGCCCCGTGGCCGCCCGTCGCGCGGCGCAGGAGCGGCTCGCGCGCCACCTCCACGGCTTCGGCCTCGCGGCCGCGTACCGCCAGTTCCCAGGCGCGCAGAAGCAACAGGGCATCGGCGAGAAAAGTGTTGCAGATCGCACGACCTTCGGGCATTGCCGCTTCGAGCCAGTCCCGCGCCATCGCGTGCATGCCCGCCTCTGCCAGGACGGCGGCCACCGCGATCCGATGGTCGACCGGGCCGGCGACGAATGCGCCGAGGTCGGGATGATCGACGCAGGCGTCGTGCACCGCGGTCCTGCACGTGGCTTCATGCGGCACGCGCGTCAGCAACCGGGCCTTGAGCTCTGCCAGATTCGCGCGACGCAGATCGTCCAGGCGGCCGGACTTGATCGGCAACGCGACGACCGTGGGCCACACCGCGCTGCCACGCGCCATGAGCACCGCGGCCGCCAGGTTCTGCACGCGCGCCGCGCCCAGTCGGGAATGCAAGGCCGCCGCGGCTTGCTGCGCTCGCTGCAGCAAGCCTTCTGCGGTCGACAGTGCGCCGCTTTGACGCAGGTGCCACTCGGCCGACGCGACACACCAATCGACGACGGCAAGGCTGGGTGCGAGCGCCTGCAGTTGCGCGTCGAGTTCGGCGACGAGTTCCGCTTCGGCAGCGCCATCGCCTGCCAGGATCCTGCAATCGAGGGCCACCGCGCCCAGCGAAAGCCCGATGGTCGAGGTCTTCTCCGCGAGCGCCGCGCGCACCTGCTGCTGCAGATCTTTGCGGGCAGGAAGGGCCGTCATCCCCACCGCTTCTCCAGTCGGGACCGGGGACGCGCATGTGTCGATCTCCAGCCATGCGCATTGCGCCAGCACCTGCCCCATGCGTTCGCCGCGCGATGCGAACCGCCGGACCGCGGCAGCGAGGCATCGTCTGCCGAGCGCCGGATCGCGGCCTGCCACGCTTCTCGCGCCGTGATAGAGAAACCAGGCGTGCTGCTGTTCGGCGTCGGGGATCTGCTCGCACTGCGCGAGCCAGGCGCTCGCCTGCACGCAAACATCTTCATGATCGAAAAGCTGGGCCATCGACTCCGGCATGTCGATGGCAGCGAGCAGCGGCCATGCATCATGGTCATGGCCCTCGGGCGCCTGCACCAATCGACACCTGGCACGCTCGATCAGAGTGGAATGCAGTTCAAGAGTCGCGCCGAGGCCTGGCTTGCTCATCGTCTCGAAGTGATCGTTGTTGCTGGCCGGCCTTCTTGTCGTGCAGCAGAGGCACCATGCCGGCGGAGCCAGCGGTAACCGGCCCGGCCACTCTAGAGAAGGGCCTCGCAAACCGACGGAGGCAGCCACAATTGATCAGATTTCCGTGCCCACGCCCCGGGTGCGCACGCGTCGATGTTCGTCTACGTGTCCAGGGGCAACACGATGCGCCGCCGCTTCTTGATCACCACGGTCGGGGGCGGCGACTTGGGTGCCTCGACGGCCGGCGCGCCCGGCGGCTGCGCGCCGGTGGCGGCCTGCAAAGCGAACTCGACGCGGCTCTTGTTGAGCACCTCGATGATGTCGCCGTTGACTTGCGCGTAGTTGCCGTCCTCCAGCTTCGCGAGCGCGCCGATCTGCATGCCGCGCTGGATCGTTCCCAGCATCTGCATACCCTCTCTGCCATACGCAAAGGACTGCCACCGCGGACCGATGAAGATGCGGTATTTCTTTTGACTCTGTGGATTCGGGCTTTTGTAACTCATAAAGCGGGGCACCTCGTCGACATGCGAGGCAGGGAATTTCTGGCGTCCCCGATTGTCTCCGCGTTGGCGGCCGTGCTTGTGGCGGCCCGGCCACGGATGGGCTGGAGGCCGGGCCGGCGAGTGCATGCCACGCGGCCCGCCGCTGCGCGAAGACCCCTCAGCGGTTGCGCACGAACGCGTCGCCCTGTTTGCCGGCCGTCCTGCCCCGGCGGAAAAATGCCACCCAGTCGCTTCGCTCACGCGCCGCGTGCGGGTCCTCCAGGCCGTGGGCCTGGGTCACCAGGCGCAACGCATCCTCGCTGGGCAGCACCGTCGAGCTGTAGAGAAAGCGCAGGCGGCAATCGCCCAGTGCGATCGCATCGCCGTTCTTCAGCGCATGGGATTCCACGCGTTCGTCATTGACGAAGGTCCCGTTGAAGCTCGCGAGGTCGGTCAGCACGAAGCGGTCGCCGGTCCAATGGATGCTGGCGTGGCGCCGGCTCACGCCGAGGCTGTCGATGTGCACGTCGCAGGCCGGGTCGCGACCGATCGAGGTGAACTGCCCCTTGATGTTGACCTGCCGCACGCTGCCATGCCGGGCAAGGATGATGAGTCTGGACATGTGGCTGCTTCCTGTTGTGTGCTTCTAAATTGCTGACTGAATGCTTTTCGGCTCAGTCCGTCGGTTCCTGAAGGGCCGACAGCCAACAGGTGTACTAAATATTTCGCGGTTCCTGCAGTGCGCTGCGCGCCTGCGCCGGGCTCGCGGCCAGCCAGGTCTCGTAGCGCTGCGGCTGCTCGCGTGGCCGCGTCCTGTCCTCCGCCTTGGCGGCCAGGCGCATCTCGGTCATCCAGGCCACCACGATCTGCGTGTACGCCTCGCGCCAGGCTCGCTTGGACATCGCGTGGTCGACGCCCTCCATCACGCGGTAGGTCATCGAGCGAACGTACTTGAAAGCCGCCAGGTAGTTCTCGATCACCGGGTGCGGCACGATGGTGTCGTTCTCCGACTCGACCAGCAGCACGTCGCCCAGGAAGTCCTCGCAGGCCGCCAGCGCGCGGTTCTTCTCGGGCTCGATGCTGGTCTGGCGGTAGAGCGTCAGGTCGTCGCCGTTGAGGCGGCGCTTGGGCTGTTCCCAGTTCTCGTCGCGGTAGATGGCCGGCACCCGCAGGCCCAGCCAGCGCACGGGTCGCAGCGAGGTCAGCACCGCCGCCAGGTAGCCGCCATAGCTGCTGCCGATCACGGCGATGGCGTTCGGATCCACCGCCGGATGGCCCACCAGCGTGTCGTAGGCCGCGAGCACGTCGTGCAGGTTGTCCTCGCGCGTGACGGCTTCGCGCTGCGCCACGTGGCGCGCATGGCCGCGCAGATCGAAGGTCAGGCAGATGCAGCCCAGCGCCGCGAGTTCGCGCGCGCGGGTGGCGTCCTGCTGCTGGCTGCCGTCCCAGCCATGCACCAGCAGCACGCCGGGGACCATGGTCGAGGGGGCGATCAGCGTGCCGGCGATGTGCACGCCGTCGACGGGAATGTCGATGAGGGCCTGTCGGGTGGGCATCGGCTCGTCAGCACCGGCCCTTCATGGCTCGACCACGGTGTACTTCGTGATCGGCCCGGCGCCGGCATCCACGCCGCTGAAATACACGCAGGCATTGGGCGGCGGCACGACGCCGTCGCCGTACACCTCGAAACACGACGCATTGACCACGCTGCGTTGCGGCTGCTCGTCGAAGATCTCCAGTGCCGCGATCTCGGCGCCGCTGGCGCCGCCGACGCGCCACGACTGCTCCAGCACGCCCGAGCACCAGCGCCCGGCCCCGTTGACGCCCTGCGCCACGTCGTAGTTGATGCGCGAGGCCAGGAAGCCCGGGAAGGCGCTTTCCACCGCCTGGTGGAAGATGCACGCCTGCTCCACCGCGAGCCGCAGCTCGTCCGGAAGGCTCAGCGCGAGCAGCGCATCGAAGCCGCCGCGCGCGACCGTGAGGTCCGAGCCGCCATAGACCTCGTGGCCCTGGTTGTCGACCGTCAGGCGCTGCCATCCGTAATAGCTGGCGACGGCATTTCCCACGTGCACCTGCCCCACGCTGCAGGTGACGGGCTCCTGCAGGTTTTCCTCCAGCACCAGGCCATGCGCGGCGATCTCTGCGGTGTCCATGGCGGCCAGGCAGTCCTCCAGGGCCTGCCGGTCACACACGACCTGCTGGCCGCGCCCCCCCGTGGCGCGCGCAGGCTTCACGCGCACCGGGCCGCGCGCCAGCAGGCGCAGCCCCGCGCGCCGGGCATCGTCCGCCGCAAAGGCTGAATACCCTGCGAGGGCGGCGTGCGCGACCTGGCCCGCGAAGGCATGGCACCAGCCGTCCGGCGCCGCCGCGGCCGGATCGACCAGCGGATGGGTGATGGTCTTGGTCAGCACGAAGGGATGCGGCACCACGCCGCCGAAAAGAGCGTGCTGGCTCTGGATGCCCAGCGCACCGGCCCATGTGCTGCCCACGAGGGTATCGCTGGGCACGAAGTACACCGGCGTGGCATAGCTGCGCCCGCTGTCGTACTCGCCCTGGAAGCGCGACTTCTTCAACCGCGCCAGCCGCCACGCGATCTGGGCGCGGGTGGCGCGCTCGTGCTCGCTGGCATAGGCATGATGGTCCGCGGTCAGCGCAACCACGGTTCCTTCGAGGCCGCGCTCGTCGAGCACGGCTCCTTCACCGGCCAGCGTCGGGGCTGTGCCGGGCAGCGCGCAGATGGCATTGGCGGAGATGGCGTCCATGGCAGCCATGCTGGGCGATCCCGCGAGGGAAATCAAACCCCTTCGAGCGGCTCGCGGATTTTTCCTACACGGGGAGCGGATGACGGTCGGGTGAATGCCTTCCAGGACGCAGGAACCGGGCCATGTACACACCCCGGATGAGAACGACCGGCCGCCCTACAGCAGGTCCTTCAGCTTGGCCCTCAGCCGGCTGATGGCCTGGCTGTGCAGCTGGCACACGCGGGATTGGCTCACCTCCAGGATGGCGCCGATCTCGCGCAGATTCAGCTCTTCTTCGTAGTAGAGGTTCAGCAGCAGCTGGTCGCGCTCGGGCAGTTCGCCGATCGCGGCGACGAGCTGGTGGCGAAAGCCGCTTTCCATCAACTGGGCCAGCGGATCGTCGCTGTCGCCCACCCGCTCGTTGCGGGCCTGGCTGGCGTGCCGGTCGAGGAAGGGGCTGTCCCCTTCCCCCTCCACGGAAAAGTCTTCCACGTACAGCAGCTGGCAGCCCTGGATCTCTTGCAGGAGGCCCTGGTAGTGCTCCAGCGTCATCTCGAGTTCCCTGGCGATCTCGCTTTCGCCGGGTGCCCGGCCCAGCCGATGCTCCAGCGCCTGGACCGCCTGCTCCACCTTGCGCGCCGACTGGCGCAGCCCGCGCGAGCCCCAGTCGTTGGCGCGCAGCTCGTCGAGCATGGCGCCGCGGATGCGCTGGCTGGCGAAGGTCTCGAATTGCGCGCCCCGGTTGTCCTGGTAGCGGCTGGAGGCATCGAGCAGTCCGATCATGCCGGCCTGGATCAGGTCGTCGAGTTCGACGCTGGCGGGCAGCCTGGCGAGCATCTGCAGCGCCATGCGGCGCACCATGGGTTGGTGCTGCTTGAGCAGATGGGACTTTTCAATGGTTCCCTGTGCGGTGTACACGTCCGTCCTTCTTTCCTTCTCGGGTACCTCGGCCTCAGCAGGCCGTGGCGATGGTCGCGTCCCGCGCCTGGCACGGCGATGCCGGTGCGGGGGGTGGCGCCACCAGGCTCGCGCCCGGGCGCCAGGGCCAGTGGCCCATTTCGTCGGCGATACGGCGGAAGTCCGCCGCCGCCGGGCTGGCGGGATACGCCTCCACGACGGTGCGGGCCAGCCGCTGCGCGTCGCGCATGTGCGGCTCGGCCCGCACCGAGCCGGCCGGCTGCAGCGAGACCGCGAGGTAACGGCTGCCGGCCTGCGCCAGGTTGTCGGTGACCTGCTGCGCGGCCCGGGGTTCGTCTACCCCGTTGACCACGAAGCGCAGTTGCCGCAGCGCGTGCGCATAGTGCAGTCGCTTCACGCCCGCGTAGGTCGCGGTGATGGCGGCGGCGTGCGGCCGCATCACCAGGACCAGCTCGTCGGCCCGCTGGGCCAGGCCGGAGAGCCGGCCCTCTGCGTCCAGCGCGGCGTCGACCAGGATCACGTCGCCCTGCCACAACGAGCGCGGATCGGCCGAGAGCGCCACCGTGCGCGGCACCGCCGGCAGCACCTGGACGCCGCAGGCCGATCGCGCGGCGGCGTCCTGCAGCGTGGTCCGCCGCAGGGCCACGTCGGCCAGCGCGCCCGCCGGCGCCAGGCCCCAGCAGGCCGCGGCCGTGCCGTCGCCATGCCCGTGTTCGTCGAGCAGCATCACCTGGCGGCCCTGCTGCGCGAGCGCCGCGGCCAGGTTCATCGTCACCGTGGTGGCGCCTTGCCCGCGCCCCATGCTGGCGATGGCCAGCATGCGGGTGCGCGACTGCGCCAGAAGGCGGCGCAGGCCCTCGGCCTGATCCGACATCATGCGCGTCACGTTCCCAGCGCCTCCAGCAACAGGAACAACTTGGCCATGCCCTCGTAGAGCACGTTGCCCGAAGGCGCGCGGTCGGGGCGGGTGCGCCGGCCGGTGAGCTGGGCCAGCAGCGCACGGGTGCGCCCCGCCCATTCGTCCTGTGCGTTCAGCAGGCGCCACACGGTGGTGGTGGCCTGTCCGGCGATCAGCACCCGCTTCATCATGTGCGGATCACCCACCTCGCCCAGGCCGCCCGCCAGTTGCAGGCCCTGGCGCATCAGGCGGAAGCAGGGCTCCGCCTCGGCGGACCAGGCCTGCCATTGCGCGAGCTGCGAGGCGTCGATCTCGGCGCCGAGGTTCGACAGCAGGTAGTTCTGCGTCAGGATCTTTCCGCTCCTGGGCTCCATGACCCGGCTGATCACGCAGCGCAGCGCGGGCAGCCCGTGCTCGCCACGCAGCAGCACCTCGGCCTCGGCCACCGCCCGCATCGCCGGCTTGCCCTTGAAGCGCACCGGCCGCGCCGCGCCGAAGTCGAGCACCAGCCTGGCCAGCGTGCTGTTGCGGCCGCTCGCCGCATCGACAACGCCGGTCGCGCCCGGCGCACGCGCCAGCCAGGCCAGCCCGCGGGCCTGCACCTGGGCCAGCGCGTCGACGGCGGGCAGCCGCGGCCACACATGCACCACCGGCTTGCCGAAGTCCTGCTGGGCCAGCCACTGGAGCTGCCGCGTGCCGGTGCGCCGTGCCGCCTCCGCGCCACCACGGGCGCCGGCGGTGGACAACCACTTGTGCGGCGCCGCCAGCGGCATGCCGCTGCGATCGGACAGCAGCAGCATGCCCTCGCAGTGGTAGGCATCGCCACCCTCGTTCGACCGGAGGCCCACCTGCCCGCCGAGCGCCAGCACGTGGCGGTCGCAGCCCGTGGCGATCTCGCTCCAGGCATGAGCCTTGAGCGACTGCTGGACGGCCTTGTGCAGCACCTGCTCGTCGGCCGCCATGCGCCACAGCTCGCGCGCGGTGTCGAAGCCCAGGTCGGCGGAGGACAGCGCCTTGGCCGCGTCCGCCACCGCCTGCGCGTCGTGCGCCATGGCGTGGATCAGGCGCTGGTAGCGCAGGCGCATGCGCTCGGCCTCGGCCTGGGCCTCGGCCACCTGCGTCGCGGCCTCGCCCGCGGGCTTGTCCTGCAGTTCGCCCTCGCCGGGCACGAACAGCGCGCTCGGCGCCTTGGCCTCGAAGACGCTGTCGACCAGCGCCGCCCGCTCGGCCGTCACCAGGTTCTCCGGCACCTTCTGGCCGCAGGAGATGTAGTGCACCGGCAGGCGGTGGCGGATCACCGTGTCAATCAGCGCGCCCGGGTGCGTGGCCTCGTCCACCTTGGTGAAGATGCAGCCGGCCAGTCCGCCGGCGCCGCTGCCCTGGCGGTAGGCATGCACCACCTCGTTGAGCGTGTCGCCGTGGCTGGCGGCATTGAGCAGCAGCAGCCGCTTGACCGGCCGCTGGCTGCTGGAGAGCATGGCGATCTGCTCGGAGACGGCGCGATCGCGCTGGCTCATGCCGACGGTGTCGATCAGCACCATGTGCTTGTTGCGCAGGTCGTTGAGCACCAGTTGCAGGTCGGTCGCATCCTTCACCGCGTAGACCGGCACGTTCAGGATCTGGCCGTAGATGCGCAGTTGCTCGTAGGCACCGATCCGGTAGCTGTCGGTGGTCACCAGCGCCAGCTTCTCGGCGCCGAAGCGCATCACGCAGCGCGCGGCCAGCTTGGCGGTGGTGGTGGTCTTGCCGACGCCGGTGGGGCCGACCAGCGCATAGACGCCGCCGTGGGCCAGCAGCGCGTCTTCGTCTTCCATCAGCGGCACGGTGCGCATCAGCTCGGACCGCACGAAGGCCATGCCCTGCGCGTAGCTCTGGCCGGCAGGCAGGTGCTCGAGCATGGCCTTCGACAGGCGGGCGCTGAAGCCGGCGCCCAGCAGGGTGCGCAGCAGGCGGCCGCGCATCGGGTCACGGCGCTGGCGGTCGTTCCAGACCACGGTGGCGAGCTGCTCTTCGATCATGCCGCGCATGGAGTGCAGCTCGCTGAGCACGGGATCGGCCGGCGCGGCCGCGGCCGGCGCTTCGACCGCCGCCGCAGTGGAGACGGGCTCGCGGTTCGCCGGCAGCGGCGCCTCGGGTGCAGACACCGGGGCGCGCATCATCAGCGGCACCGAGGGCGTCGCGGGACGCGAGGGCGGCACGGCCGAAGGCATGAAAGGCATCGAGGGCACCGGCACGGGCGCCGGCATCGCGGTGGAGGCCATGGGCCGGGGCGCGGGCACCGGTACCGGCGCAGGCGAAGGGGCGGGTGCGGGCGCCCAGGCGGATGCATAGGCGTGCGCCGGGACAGTGGCCGGCTCGGCCTGCTCCGCGACCTGCTCCATCTCTTCCGGCGCCATGGCGACGATCTCGACGCCGTCGGCCACCACGCGGTTGGTGAGCACCATGGCTTCCGAACCCAGGGCCTCGCGGGCCAGCCGCAGCGCCTCGCGGCTGGTGGCGGCGACGAACTTGCGTGCGGCGCTGCGCACGTCGGTGATGATGTTCAAACTCTTCCTCCGATGGTGGCGGTGATCTTGATGCGGCGGGTGTCAGGGATCTCGGCGTGCGAGAGCACCTTGAGCTGCGGCAGGCTGCGCCGCAGGAAACGGGACAGCAGCACGCGCAGCGGGTGCTGCACGACCAGCACCGGCGCCAGTCCCAGCTGCTCCTGGCGTGCCATGGCGGCCTGGGTCTGCACCAGCAGGTTGTCGGCCAGGCCCGGCTCGATGCCGCTGTTGCTGGTCATGGCCTGCTGCAGCATGCCGTCGAGCGTGCTGTCCAGGCCGAGCACCTGCATCTCGGCGTCGCCCGGGAACAGCTGCTGCACGATGGCGCGGCCCAGGGCCAGGCGGGTGATCGAGGTCAGCTCGGTGGCGTCCTTGACGGTCGGGGCATGCTCGGCCATCACGTCGAGGATGGTTCGCATGTCGCGGATCGGCACTTCTTCTTCCAGCAGGTTCTGCAGCACCTTGTGCAGCGTGCTGAGCGACAGCACCTTCGGCACCAGGTCCTCGGTGAGCTTGGGCGCGGTCTTGCCGACCTGGTCGAGCAGTTGCTGCACCTCCTGGCGGCCGAGCAGCTCGGCGGCGTGGGTCTGGATCAGGTGGTTCAGGTGCGTGGCCATCACCGTGCAGGCGTCGACCACCGTGTAGCCGAGCACCTGCGCCTGCTGCCGCTGGCCCGCGTCGATCCACACCGCGGGCAGGCCGAAGGCCGGGTCCCGCGTCGGCGTGCCGGGCAGCGTGCCGGTCACCTGGCCCGGGTTGATCGCCATCCACTGGTTCGGGTAGGCCTCGCCGCGGCCGATCTCCACGCCCTTGAGGCTGATGATGTAGGTGTTGGGCTGGATCTCGAGGTTGTCGCGGATGTGCACCACCGGCACCAGGAAGCCCAGCTCCTGCGCGATCTTCTTGCGGATGCTCTTGATGCGGCCCAGCAGTTCGCCCTGCTGCGACTGGTCCACCAGCGGGATCAGCCGGTAGCCGACCTCCATGCCCAGGGGGTCGACCAGCGCCACGTCGTCCCAGCTCGCCTCCGCCGCCTCGGAGGCCGGTGCGGCGGCGGCTGCGGCGGCCTGCGCGGCAGCCGCCTGCGCGGCCGCCTTCTGCGGGGCGCGCAGCAGCAGGCGGCGGCCGACCCACAGCAGGCCACCCGCGATCAGCAGGAAGGCCAGGTTGGGCATGCCGGGGATCATGCCCATCAGACCGATGATCGCGGCCGTGAGGAACAGCACCTGCGGGTTGGAGAACAGCTGGCCGGTGAGCTGGCGCCCCACGTCCTCTTCGGTGGTCACGCGCGAGACGATCACGCCGGCCGCGGTGGAGATCACCAGCGCCGGGATCTGCGCCACCAGGCCGTCGCCGATGGCCAGCAGCGTGTAGGTCCGGCCGGCGGTGGAGAAGTCCAGGCCGTGCTGCACCACGCCCACGACCAGCCCGCCGATGATGTTGATCACCATGATCAGCAGGCCGGCGATCGCGTCGCCGCGCACGAACTTGCTGGCACCGTCCATGGAGCCGTAGAAGTCGGCTTCCTGCGCCACCTCGGTGCGGCGCTTGCGGGCCACGTCCTCGCCGATCAGGCCGGCGTTGAGGTCGGCGTCGATCGCCATCTGCTTGCCGGGCATGGCGTCGAGCATGAAGCGCGCGCCGACCTCGGCGATGCGCCCCGCGCCCTTGGTGATCACCATGAAGTTGATGAGCACCAGGATGATGAACACCATCACGCCGACCGCGAAGTTGCCGCCCACCAGGAAGTGGCCGAAGGCCTCGATCACCTTGCCGGCCGCGTCGGGCCCGGTGTGGCCGTTCATCAGCACCACGCGGGTGGAAGCCACGTTGAGCGACAAGCGCAGCAGGGTCGAGAACAGCAGCACCGCCGGGAAGGCTGCGAAGTCCAGCGCCTTCATGGTGTACATGCTCACCAGCAGCACCATCACCGACATCGCGATGTTGAAGGTGAACAGCAGGTCCAGCAGGAAGGCCGGCAGCGGCAGCACCATCATGCTCAGGATCATGATGATGAGGATGGGGCCGGCCAGGCCTTTCATCTGGCCACCGGAGAAGCTCTGCGGCGGCAGCCGCAGGAAGGAGGCAATCGCGTTCATGCAGCAGCGTTCGGGTTGTACTCAAGGGCCTGGGGGATGGGCAGCTCGCCCGGCGTGCGCGGCGCCTCGCCGCCCTCGGCCTTCCAGCGCTTGAGCTGGTAGACCCAGGCCAGCACCTCGGCCACGGCGGTGTAGAGGCCGGCGGGGATCTCCTGGCCCAGCCGGGTGTTCTTGTAGAGCGCGCGGGTCAGCGGCGGCGCCTCCAGCACCGGGACCTTGTGCTCGGCCGCGAGCTCGCGGATGCGCGCGGCCACCAGGTCCGTGCCCTTGGCCACCACGCGCGGCGCGCGCATCTGGCTGTCCTCGTACTTCAGCGCCACGGCGAAGTGCGTGGGGTTGGTGACCACGATGTCGGCCTTGAGCACCTCGGACATCATGCGGCGGCGCGCCACCGCCTGCTGCTGGCGCCGGATCTGGGCCTTGACGTGCGGGTCGCCCTCGCTCTCCTTGTGCTCCTGGCGCAGGTCTTCGCGCGACATGCGCAGCTTGCGGTAATAGCTCCACAGCTGGAAGGGCACGTCCACCAGCGCGATCAGCAGCAGCGCGGCGACGATGAGGGCGCAGTTGCGCGCCACCAGCATGATCATCTGCGGCAGCGCCGCGCGCGCGGACTGGGCCATCAGCGCGTTGACCTCGTCCATGTTGCCCATGATCACCAGCCAGGCCACACCGCCGATCAGCAAGGACTTGGCCAGCGCCTTGAACAGCTCCGCGAGCGACTGCGCCGAGAACAGGCGGCCGAGGCCGGCGATGGGATCGAGCTTGCTGAACTTGGGGCCCAGGGCCTGGGTGGAGAACAGCCATCCGCCCAGCATCAGCGGCCCCGCCACGGCGGCCAGCACGACCATGCCCATGTAAGGCGCCATCGCGATCAGCGCCTGCATGGCCTGCAGCCCGGCCTGGCTGAGCATGAAGGAGGTGTCGAAGGCCACAGCGCGCTCGAAGCGCAAGCCGTGGCTCATCGCGCCGCGAAAGCTGTTGCCCAGCGAGCCGGCCATGGCCCACAGGCCGCCGACCGCGGTGGCGAGCAGAACGAAGGTGACCAGCTCGCGCGAACGGGCCACGTTGCCTTCCTCGCGCGCTTTCTCCAGGCGCCTCGGGGAGGCCGGTTCTGTTTTTTCGAGATCGCTTTCTTCAGCCATTCGTGCTCGATGGAGCTTCGGCGGGGATCGCCGGGTCGTGGCTGATTATTCGGGTGGGGGGCTTCGGACAATCGATCGATCAGGGGGTGGATTGCCCTCCAGCTCGGGGCTTGAAACGAGCCTGCGCAGCAAGCCCATGGATGCGAGCGCGCAAGGGTTGACCCCAAAGGGATAGCGCCTCGCAGCGCTATATCCTCCGCGCCGTCACACATTGGAAATAGAAGAACGGTGAAAACCTTCGTCAGTGCCGCCTTGCGGGCGGCACTGCCATGGGTGTTGCTGGTGCTGGTCATGGCATCGCACGCTCACGCGCAGCGTCCCACCCCTGCTTCCTACGCATCCGACCTCAAGAAGGTTCGAGCCCTGCTGCTGCAGCCCGAGTCGCAGATGGACCTGGGCGTCGTCAAGCTGACGGTCGATCGGAGGATCGATCCGTCCATCGACGTCGTGGCCGCCACGAAGCAGATCGAGCAACTGGCAGAAGAGGTCCGGACCACCTTCCCGCCCGGCGCCTCGAACCTGGCGAAGTTCAAGGCCCTGCGCGACTACCTGAACCGCCCGCCCCTGCTCAGCGGGCGCCAGGCATATCTCTACAACCTCCAGGACGACCGCAGCCCGCGGCCCCCTTTGCGAGTCGCAGACGGATCCTTGGCTTGCTGACACGAGGAACTACTGGTATGGATCCGTGTTCGGCACCGATACTGCGCCCTAGAACCCCAAACTCTCCAACAAGTCGTCCACCTGCGCCTGGTCCGTCACCGCCTCCGGGTTGTCCGCCTTGATCTGCGGCCCGTTCATGAGGCTGTTGGCCTGCCCCATCGCGATCTCCGTGCGCTTCTCCGCCGGCGCGTTGTCGATCAGCACCTGCAGCAGCTGCGTCTCGACCTCGTTGACCACGTCCATCATCTTCTTGATGACCTGGCCCGTGAGGTCCTGGAAATCCTGCGCCATCATGATTTCCATCAGCTGCGAATTGATGGCGCCGGCGCGCTCGGGCACCTGCTGAAGGTAGCCGCGCGTGTCCATCACCAGCTCGCGCGCGTGGTCCAGTTCGATCGGGTTGGCGAACCACTGGTCCCAGCGCCCGCTCAGGTCCTTGGCGCCGTTCGACAGCGCTTCCTGCATCGGCTGGGCGGCATCGATCGCGTTGAGCGCGCGGTGCGCGGCGCGCTCGGTCATCGTCGCCACGTAGCTGAGGCGGTCGCGCGCATCGGGAATCGCCTGCGCGGCCCGCTCGACCTGCTTGTCCAGGCCCAGCTCGCGCAGGCCTTCGCGCAACTGGCGCGTCAACTGGCCGATGCGGCCCAGCAGTTCGTCGTGCGTGTTGCCGGTGGTGTTGGCGTCCATGTCATGCCGCCTCTTTTTGCAGCTTCTCGAAGATCTTGCTCAGCTTCTCTTCGAGCGTGGCAGCGGTGAAAGGCTTGACCACATAACCGTTGGCGCCCGCCTGGGCCGCGGCGATGATGTTCTCCTTCTTCGCCTCGGCCGTGACCATCAGCACCGGCAGCTTGGCCAGCGCGGGGTCGGCGCGGATGGTCTTGAGCATGGTCAGGCCGTCCATGTTCGGCATGTTCCAGTCCGACACCACGAAGCCGAAGTTGCCGCTGCGCAGCTTCTCGATGCCGGCGGCGCCATCCTCCGCCTCGTCGACGTTGAGGAAGTCCAGCTCCTTCAGCAGGTTGCGCACGATGCGGCGCATGGTCGGGAAGTCGTCCACGACCAGGATCTTGATGCTCTTGTCAATCACGGTTTCTCCAGCTTCAGCAGGTTCATTTCAACGAAGGGGTTCAGACACGGTTGGCGCGCTCGCCGAAGGTGCGAAGGTGCGCCAGCACGCGGCGGGTCATCTCGCTCAGGGGGGCGACTTCGTCCACCGCGCCGATCAGCACGGCCTCGCGCGGCATGCCGTAGACGATGCAGCTCGCCTCGTCCTGCGACAGGGTGTGGGCACCGGCCTGCTTCATGCGCAGCAGGCCCTCGGCGCCATCGCGCCCCATGCCGGTGAGGATCATTCCGATCGCGTTCTTGCCCGCGTGCCGCGCCACGGAATCGAACAGCACGTCGATCGAGGGGCGGTGGCGGTTCACCGGCGGCTCCTGGTGGAGCTGCGCCACGTAGTTGGCCCCGCTGCGCGCCAGCGCCATGTGCCAGCCGCCGGGCGCGATGTAGGCATAGCCCGGCAGCACGCGCTCGCCATGCTCGGCCTCCTTCACGTGGATGCGGCACAGGCCGTCCAGACGCTGCGCGAAAGAGCGGGTGAAGCCGGGCGGCATGTGCTGCGCGATCAGCACCGCCGGCGCATCGGGCGGCAACGGCTGCAGCACCTCGCGGATCGCCTCGGTGCCGCCGGTGGAGGCGCCGATGATGATCAGCTTCTCGGTCGACAGCAGCGGGCTGCGCAGCGGTGGCTCCTGAACGGCCCCGGCGGCCGCGCGCTGGGCCGCCGTGCGGGCGGGCAGAAGGCGCGCCTGCGAGGCCGCGCGGATCTTGCCGGCGATCAGCTCGGTGTACTGGATCAGCCCGTCGCGCACGCCCAGCTTGGGCTTGGTGACGAAGTCGATCGCCCCCAGTTCCAGCGCGCGCAAGGCAATCTCGGAGCCGCGCTCGGTCAGCGAGGAGACCATCACCACCGGCATCGGCCGCAGACGCATGAGCTTCTCGAGGAACTCCAGGCCGTCCATGCGCGGCATCTCCACGTCCAGGGTCAGCACGTCGGGGTGGGTCTGCTTGATCAGCTCGCGCGCCACCAGCGGATCGGCGGCGGTGCCCACCACCGTCATGTCGGGCTGGCTGTTGATGAGCTCGGTCATCACGCTGCGGATCAGCGCGGAATCGTCGACGCACAGCACCTTGATCTTCTTGGTCATGAGACGCAGCTTCCCTTGGGGGTGGTGTTGACGGCGGCGAGCCGGCGCAGCAGCTCGCCCTCCTCCCGCTGCACCGACAGCACGTCGAGCTGGGTGCGCAGCTTGCGCACCACGGCCTTGCCGCTGTGCGGCAGCAGGCAGACGCGGCGCGCGTGCTGGCCACGCAGGTCCTGCGCGGCAATGGCGATGCGCTCGTTCTCCAGGTAGCGCAGCACGAAATCGGCGTTGCGGTCGCCGATGTTGAGCGTGGTCATGTTGGCCAGCACTGCCGCGCCGCCGAAGACTTTGGCTTGCAGCCGGTCGCGCCGCGCGCCGGCGCGCAGCAGCTCGCGGATCAGCACGTCCATCGCATAGGTGCCGTAGCGCATCGACTCGGCCTGGCCGCGGGTGCCGGGCTCGGCATCTTCCGGCAGCATGAAGTGGTTCATGCCCGCGATGCGGGCCTCGCGGTCGATCAGGCAGGCCGCCACGCACGAGCCCAGCACGGTGCTCATCACGGTGTCGGCAGCGGTGACGTAGTACTCGGAGGGCAGCAGCTTCACCGCCATGCGGTCGAAGTCGCGGTCGAAGTAATGATGGCTCGCGACCGAACCCGGGACCGCCGCACTCATGCGCGCCCCTTCCGGTCCAGCTCGTAGACGGTCTGTCCGGTGGTCCTGAAGTTCGGACTGACCAGAGAGGCATTCTCCGAATGCCCGGCAAAGAGCAGCGCGCCCGGCTTCAGCAGCGGCTCGAAGCGGTCGAGGATTCGCTTCTGCGTGGGCTTGTCGAAGTAGATCATCACGTTGCGGCAGAAGATCGCGTCCACCGGCTCCTTCACCGGCCACACCGGGTCCAGCAGATTCAGGCGCTCGAACTTCACCATGGCTGCCAGTTCGGGCCGCACGCGCACCTTGCCGGCATTGGAGCCCGTGCCCTTGTTGAAGAAGCGGCGCAGCCGCTCGGCCGGCAGGCGGGCCACCTGCTCCTGCGTGAACACGCCGGCCGAGGCCTTGGCCAGTACGGCGGTGTCGATGTCGGTGGCGATCACGCGCGCGCTGCCGGCGCGCTCGCCCAGTGCTTCGGCCAAGGTGATGGCGATCGAGTACGGCTCCTCGCCGGTCGAGGCGGCCGCGCACCAGACGGTCACCGGCTGCCGGCTGCGCTTCACATGCTCGGCCAGCACCGGGAAGTGGTGCGCCTCGCGGAAAAACGAGGTCAGGTTGGTGGTCAGCGAATTGATGAAGACCTGCCACTCCTCGTGGTCGTGGTGGCTGGACTCCAGCAGCTCGAGGTAGCGGGAGAATTCCGGCAGCCGCAGTTCGCGCAGGCGGCGCGACAGGCGGCTGTACACCATCTGCCGCTTCTGCTCGCCCAGGGCGATGCCGGCCCGGCGATGGATGAGCGTCCGGATCTTCGAAAAGTCGTGGTCGGTGAAAAGAAATTCGGAGTTCACGATCGGTGCCCGGGCTGTCGCTTCAATGTACACAGCGCTCACCTCGTTCAAAGGGTCGATCAAGGGGACGAAGGTCTTGCATATCGTTCGCTCGGTGCGCGGGCTTCTCGCGTCAATCGGAAATGATCGGGGCCAGGTCCTGCGCCCAGGCCAGCGCCGCCAGGTGCGCGGCGTTCACCTGTTCCGCATCCAGGAAGAGAGACTCCGCCAGGCTCGCGGCGCGCGCGCCATCGACCTCGCAGCTCTCGGCCAGCATCAGGAAGGGCGCGTAGGCGCCTTCGCGCGACAGGATGGCCTGCTGCACCGCCTCGTTGAGCTGCACCTTGCGCACGACTTCCTGCATCGGCACGCCCAGCAACCGGTCGATCAGCGAGAACATGCCGACCACGAAAAGGTTGTCGGCATCGCTGGCCGGCAGCATGCCCTGGCCCATGAGTTCGACGAAGCGGCCGCGCAGGATCGCCTTCTTGGTCATGTAAGGCGCGCTGGCCTTGGCGTTGCTGGTGGCCAGCAGCACCGACAGCCAGCGCAGCAGCGGCGCGTAGCCGAGCATGCTCACCGCGTGGCGCAGCGAATGGATCTCGACGCCCGCGCCGATGGCGGGCGAATTGACGTAGCGCAGCAGGCGATAGGTCAGCGCGGCGTCCCGCTTGAGCACCGCCTCGATGTCACGCAGCGCGTCGTTGCGCTGGATCATCTGCATGAGCTGCACGATCGCCATGGCCTCGGGCTGCAATGTCTTGCCGGACGTATCGGCATCGTCGGGGACCAGCACCTCGCCTTCCACGAAGGCCTCGATCTGCTGCGACGCGCAGGCGTCGAAGTCCTCCCAGTCGCCCACGCGCGTGGCGATGAAGTGCACCGGCGGGCGCCCCGGCTCCATCGCTGCGCGCAGACGCCTCACCTTCTCCGGCTCGCCCGCGCCCACGTCGAGGTGGGTGACCAGGCCGCGCAGTTCTTCGTCCTCCGGCAGCGCCTCGGCCCCGCACAGCATGAAGCCGAAGCCCTGCTCGCGCAGGAACAGCAGGATCGGACGCAGTTCCTCGTGGCCCAGCAGCTCCGGTCCTGCGCACAGAACCACGTTCTCTGGCGGCAGCATCTGCAGCTCGCCGGTCACGATCGAATCGGCGTCGACGTCGAAGAACAGGACGGTGCGCCCCAGCGCCCATCCCGTGCGGGGATCGTTGAGATGCCTGCCCACGCAGGCTGCGAGCGGCTTGAACATCGACACGGCATCGGCGCCCTGTTCCGGCACCGCCGGCCGCCAGGCCATGCGGTAGCCCATGACACGCCGGTCCGGGTCGAGCAACTGGGTGTAGGTCACGTAGCCGCTGGTGTCGGGCTCGCGTGCGGCCGCGGCCGGGGCCGCGGTGTCGTTCTGCTGGCGCCGGAAGAAGTCGAAGCGCATGCTCGTTCCCCCTCGGCTCAGGCGGCCAATGCGCTCATCCTGGAAGCCCCGGCCAGCGCTGCAGCGCTCGCGGCCTGTGCACGCTGGATGCGCGGCATGGCACCCACGTCGATGATGAAAGCGACGCTGCCGTCGCCCAGGATGGTGGCGGCCGAGATGCCGGGCACCTTGCGGTAGTTGGTCTCGAGGTTCTTCACCACCACCTGGTGCTGGCCCAGCAGTTCGTCCACCAGCAACGCGAAGCGGGCGTCGTCGGCCTGCACGATCACCAGGATGCCCTGGGTCGGCTGGGTCTGGGCATTGGCCACGTCGAAGACGCGGTGCAGCTCGATCAGGGGCAGGTACTCGCCGCGCACCTTGATCACGTGGCCGTCGGAGGTGATCGAATGCAGGTGTTCGGGCAGCGGCTGCAGCGACTCGATGACGTAGGACAGCGGCAGGATGTAGGCCTCGTCGCCCACCTTGACCGACATGCCGTTGAGGATGGCCAGCGTGAGCGGCAGCACGATGCGGGTGGTGGTGCCCCTCCCCTCGCGGGAACTGATCTCCACGTGGCCGCCCATCTCCTGGATGTTGCGCTTGACCACGTCCATGCCGACGCCACGGCCCGAGATGTCCGTGACCTGCTCGGCGGTGGAGAAGCCGGGCGCGAAGATGAGTTGCCATACCTCGTCGTCGGGCATGGTGTCGCTCACGGCCAGGCCCTGCTGGCGTGCCTTGGCGAGGATCTTCTCGCGGTTCAGCCCGGCGCCGTCGTCGCTGACCTCGATCACGATGTTGCCGCCGTGGTGCTGCGCGGACAGCAGCAGCTGGCCGGTCGCGTCCTTGCCCTTGGCCTGGCGCTGCTCGGGTGTTTCGATGCCGTGGTCCAGGCTGTTGCGCACCAGGTGCGTGAGCGGGTCCACGATGCGCTCGATCAGGCCCTTGTCGAGCTCGGTCTCCTTGCCGTAAGTGTCCAGGCGCACCTGCTTGCCCAGCTTGGCGCTGACGTCGCGGATCACGCGCGGGAAGCGGCTGAACACGTAGTCCATGGGCATCATGCGGATGGACATCACCGACTCCTGCAGGTCGCGCGCGTTGCGCTCCAGGTGGCCCAGGCCGCTGAGGAAGCGCTCGTAGGCCACCGGGTCCAGCATGGTGGCGGCCTGCGTGAGCATCGACTGGGTGATCACCAGTTCGCCCACCAGGTTGATCAGCTGGTCGACCTTCTCCACGTCGACGCGGATCGAGCTGGACTCCTTGGCGTGCGCGGCGGCAGCGGATGCGGAGGCGGCGGCCGCCTTCGGCGTTGCGGCCGGCTCGGCGGCGGCTGCGGCGGCAACCGGTGCAGCCGGCGCGGCGGCGGGCGCCGGGGCCGGCGCCGCGGCGGCCGGTGCCTGCGCCGGCTCGGGCGTGATCTGGATCTGCGATTCGTCGATCACGAAGCAGCACACGGCCACGATGTCGTCCGGGCTGCAGGTGGTGTCGAGCAGCACGGTCAGCTGGTCTCCGCTGCGCGTGCGCGAGCGCACCTGCCCGAGGTTGCCGAGTTCGTCGGCGAGCAGCTCGCACTCGCTGTCGGACAGCTTCGAGAAGCGCACGCACAGCGCGCCCTGCCCGGCCGGCCCGGCAGCAGCGGGCACCGGGGCAGGCGCGGCGGCGACGGGCGCCGGTGCAGGCGCGGGCGCCGAGCCCGCGGCACCGTTCTCGCGCGCCAGCTGTTGCAGCACGGCGCAGATCTGCGCCACCCGTTCAGGCTCGGGTTCATGGCCCGCCTGGTAGGCCGTCAGTTGTTCTTGCAAGGCGTCCTTCGTTTCCAAAAAGGCGTCGATCATCGGAGCGCTCAGGGTCAGCTGGCCATGGCGGGCGCTGTCCAGGAGGCTTTCCAACAGGTGCGTGGTGTCGGTCAGGGCGGTGAAGCCGAAGGTGGCGGCGCCGCCCTTGATCGAGTGCGCCGCGCGGAAGATGGCGTTGAGCCGCTCCGAGCCGGGTGCGGCGACGTCCAGTTCGAGGAGCAGTTGCTCCATCTCCGCCAGCAGCTCGACCGCTTCGACGAAAAATGCTTGTGTGAATTGACTGAGGTCCATGGTTGCTCCGTGTCCGGCTTCTTCAGGCTGGCTAGTTCCCTGCCGATGCAGGCCCCTTGTAGGCCGTCACCTTGACGCTGTCGGGCGGTGGCGGCGCAGGGCGCAGCAGGCGACCGGCGCGCGCGGCACCGCCGACGGCGCCGCCGTTGTTCTCCCGCTCGATCTGCTCCTGCGTGCGGTGGTTCAGCACGACGATGCTGATGCGGCGGTTGATCGGGTTGCGCGGCTCGGTCTTGTCGAGGTGCTGGCTGTCGGCCAGGCCGACCACGCGCAGCACCTTGTTCTCGGCCATGCCGCCCATCACCAGTTCGCGCCGCGAGGCATTGGCGCGGTCGGCCGACAGCTCCCAATTGCCGTAGGAGCGGTCGCCGTTGGTGTAGATGAAAGCGTCGGTGTGGCCCGACAGCGTGATCTTGTTGGGCAGCTCGTTGAGCACGGGCCCGAACTCGCGCAGGATTCCCCGCACGTGCGGCAGCAGCCGCGCGCTGGCCAGGTCGAACATCGGGCGGTTTTCGTTGTCCACGATCTGCAGGCGCAGACCCTCGGTCGTGATGTCGATCAGGATCTGCGAGCGGAACTGCTTGAAGACGGGGCTGGTTTCGATCAGATCGTCCAGCCGCTTCTTCATGCTCTCGAGCCGGTCGGCATCGGCCATGTCCTCGGCCGCGGTCTCGACCATGCGCACTTCGCCGTCCACGCTGGTGGTCGGGTCCATGCCGCCGCCGGGGATCACGCTGGCACTGGTGCCGCTCTTCTCTCCTCCGTTGATCGCCACCTTCAGCGGCATGCGGAAATGCTCGGCGATGCCCTCGCGCTGCTTGGGCGTCGCGTTCGACAGCAGCCACATGACGAGGAAGAAGGCCATCATGGCCGTCATGAAGTCGGCGTAAGCGATCTTCCAGCCGCCGCCATGGTGGCCGCCGCCGCCCTTGCTGATGCGCTTGACGACGATGGGGCCCTTGTCTGCACTCATGGGCGAGCCCCTACCTGGCTTTCACTTCGCGCACGTGGCTGTCGAGCTCGGTGAAGCTCGGCCGCTCGGTCGAGAACAGCACCTTGCGCCCGAATTCCACCGCCAGCTGCGGCGCGTAGCCGTTCAGGCTGGCCAGCAGCGTCACCTTGGCGCACTGGTACATCTTCATGCCCTCGTCCACCTTCTGCTCGATCAGCGTGGCCAGCGGCGAGACGAAGCCGTAGGCCAGCAGCACGCCGAGGAAGGTGCCCACCATGGCGTGGGCGATCAGCGCGCCCATCTCGGCCGGCGGCAGGTCGGCCGAGCCCAGCGCGTGCACCACGCCCATCACCGCGGCCACGATGCCCAGCGCCGGCAGCGCGTCGGCGATGCGGGAGAGGCTGTGGCTGGGCACCTCGGCTTCGTGGCGGATGGTCTCGATCTCGTGGTCCATCAGCGCCTCGATCTCGAAGGCGTCCGTGTTGCCGCTGATCACCAGGCGCAGGTAGTCGCAGATGAACTCCATCAGCTCCGCGTCGGCCAGGATGCTGGGATAACGCTGGAAGATCTCGCTCGAGGCGGGCGCCTCGACGTCCGACTCCAGCTTCATCATCCCTTCCTTGCGTGCCTTGGCCAGCAGCTCGTAGAGCAGTGCCAGCAGGTCCATGTAGAGCTGGCGGTTGACCTTGGAGGAGCGCAGCAGCAGCGGCAGCTCCTTGATGGTCGCCTTGATGTTCTTGCCCTTGTTGCCGGCGATGAAGGCGCCGATCGCGGAGCCCCCGATCATCAGCAGCTCGACCGGCTGGAACAGGACACCGAAGTGGCCGCCCATCAGCGCGTAGCCGCCGAAGACGGCCCCGCAGACCACCAGATAACCCACCAGTACGAGCACGCGCTTCCCCTTGGCCCCTCAGGGCGTCATGTCAACCGCCTGTCCTGGGGACAGGGCCGCCTGCGACGACCCGCTCACGGGCGCCGCAACCGGTTTATCGGCAGGGGAAGCCTTTTCCTTCAGTGCCGGCGCCGAATCTTCGGCCCCGTTGCGCCGTGCGGCGCGAACTTTGCCCGCACGCGAGGGCGGGCGGCACAGCACGCAGACGTAGCCATGCCGGCTGTCGTGGGCGTGCGCCACGAAGCGACCGCCGCAGCGGCAGCAGGTGCTGAGCTGCAGCATGTCGCTGTCGAAAAAGCGCACCATGGTGTAGGCGCGCGTGAAATCCAGCACGATTTCGCCGCCTTGCGCGTCGATTTGCTCCGTGTAGAGCCGGTAACTCTTGATCAGCGCCTGCAAACCTTTCTCGTTCGCATGCTTCAACATGAATTGATACATGTTGTAAAACATCGACGAATGGATATTGGCCATCCACGTCATGTACCAATCCGTGGAAAAAGGCAGCAATCCCTTGGGTGGCGAAACGCCTTTGATTTCCTTGTAGAGGCGGATCAGGCGCTCCCGGCTGAGGTTGACCTCCGCCTCCAGGAACTGCAGCCTGGCGCCCAGTTCGATCAGCTCGATGGCCAACTGGACTTCGCGCACCTCCGCGAGAACACTTTTCTGGGTCATGCGCTGACGCCTCCCGACGACGCTTCCCCCGGGCTCATGCTTCCAGCATCTGCAAGCGGCGTGCCGACATCAGGATCGACATGTGCGCCTGCTGCAGGTTCGTGTCCTTTTCCTCGCCGACGACGGCCGCCATCGACGGGTGGTCGTCGATGCGGAAGCTGCACAGCAGAAAATTCGAGCTCGCCAGCTTGAGCACCTGGGCCAGCGACATGCTGGCCAGCATGTCGGCCAGTTCACTGCTCACGCCGAGCCTGAACATCGCCGCCGCCCGGTCCTGCTTCACCAGCTTCTGAGCCAGCAACATGTAGGCCAGATTGAGGTCACCGATTTCCTTGGACATCTCGGCGCCGGGCGCCGCGTTCCTCAGGTTTTCTGATTCCACACTTCACTCCATTCGAACTTGGCTCAAGTGTAAGGAGCGCGTATTGAATTTGTAACTTTTGTTGGGTTCTGTTTCGTAGAAATGAGGAATAAATAACAGATGACTGCGACCGGTTTCAGAAGTTGTTTCTCCTCGTACCACCGACTAAGAAGAACTCATGCGTTTAGATAGTTACGATGCCGTTGAATTAAGAGGAGGAAAGTATTAATTTTCCGCTACGCAAACCAGGCAATTTGGATCAGAGAAAAAAGTATTAGTTTTCATTGACCAAATTAGGCGGCAATTGATTTACCGGCTTTCTTCCAGCTCGTGGACCCAGGCCATGACCTCGGCCACCGCCACGTACAGCTGCGGCGGAATCTGCCGATCCAGGTCGACCTGCATGAGAAGGCGGATGAGCTGGGGCGAGGCATGCACGTACAAGCCATGCTCGCGCGCCTCGCGCATGATCGACTCGGCCGTCACCCCGTAGCCCTTGGCCACCACGACCGGGGCGCGGGTCTTGTCGAGGTAGGACAAGGCCACCGCGCTGGGACGCTCGTCATCGGTCAAGGCATCCCCCTCTCGCTGACCCGCAGGCCTTCGAGCCCGAGCCCGGCCGCATCGAGGCGCCGCTCCAGCGCCCCGGCCTGTGCGCGCAATCGATCCGCGGTGGCCGCCTGGCCCGCGACCACGTGGGCCTGGACCGCGGCTCCTGCCAGCGTCAGCCGCAACTCGACGGCGCCGAGACGCGGCAGTTCGAGCGAGACCGTGGTGCTCCAGCGGCGCGGCTGCGGCGAGCCACCGTCACCGCCCTCCTGCGGACGGGCCTCGTCCTCCTGGATGGACCAGTCCATCGGCACCTCCGGCCAGGCCTGGCCGCTCCACCGGAACACCGCGGTGGCCAGCAGGTCGAGCTGCTGATGCACCACCGTCGCGGCCTGCGGATGGATCATCTCGCCGGCCGGCGTCGGCACCACCGGCGCGGAAGGCGGAAGGACGGCCGCCGGCTGCCGACCACTTTCGATCTCCACGCGCATGGGGTCCGCTCCGGGGGATGCCGTGGAGGCGACTTCGCCTGCGCGGTAGACCGCACGCACACGTTCCGCATCGGGCGCGGGCACGGCGCCGCCCGCCTCGGCCGGCACCGGCGGAGAAGGGATGGCGGCACCCGCGCCGGACTGCGCGGGGCGCGGTGCGGCGGGCAGCGCGCCGGGAGCGGTCCGTGCCGCGTCGGCGGCATTGGGCAGCAGCGTGTCCGGTGCCGCGAGCACCGGCGCGCCTGCGCGTGCAGCCTGCGATGCGAAGACAGAACCCTGAGCCGCTGGCACAGCCGATGCGCCGGCGGCGGCCGAAGCGGTCGCCGCCGCCGACTGGGCCGGCGCTGACGAGGCAGCCGCATCGCCGCGTGCCGACGGGGATGGAGCCCAACGCGACTGAGGTTCATGCGCCATCTGCGCCAGCGTGCGCGCGCCGGCCGCGAACTGCGCCAGGTGCGATTCATAGAAAAGACCGCTGCGGTCCACTGCCTGCGCCAGGGCGCCCGCCATCGCCGCTGCGCTCGCGGGTTGCCGTGTGGTGGGCCACAGCGGCGCCGCGCCGCGCAGCGGGCCGGCGTCCGGCAGCTCCGCCAGCAGCGCACCGATCAACCGGGCCGCCGGGGACAGCCTGGCCGCCGCCGACGCGGACGGATCGGCAGCCGGTGCCGCGCCGGACAACAAGCCCGGCAGGCGCTGCTCCAGCGTGAGATGGGAAGGCAGCCGGACATCGTTGACGACTTTCTGCACCCCGGCCACCGGTCCGGTCGCCGCATCGGTGCCCACCTGGCCCTGCTGCAGCGCGACCAGTTCCAGCCGCGGCGCGAGCTTCGCGGCCAGCAGTGCGTTGTCGGCCGGGGCCCCCAGCTTGTTCACAGCGAGGCGACACCCCCGGCGGAAGGCCGGCCCAGGCCGTAGGCCCGGTCGAGATCGCTGCGTTTCTGCAGACCGGCCATCGTGGCGACCAGTTGCGAAAGCTGCGGCTCGACCAGCTCGCGCACGGCCCGCTGGTCGGCGCGGATACGCTGCATCAGCTGTCGCGCCTGCGCGACCTGCGCCGGCTCCAGCGTCTCTTGCGGCGAGACGCTGCGCAGCCGCTCGACCAGCGAGGCGCACTGCGCCTCCAGCTCGGGCAGCCGGCCCCATTCCTTCGCACGCGCCAGCGTCACCATCAGCGACAGCGTCGCGGCCAATTGCGCATAGCAATGAAGGATTTCGCTCCTGGCAGCCATGTCCGTTCTCCCTTTCCTGTTCTTGGCGCAGATGTCAATGACCGGCCGCGCCGATCTCGCGCCACGCGGACGCCACGTTGTTCAGAAGGGATTCGGCCTCGTCCAGCGCCTGCGTGTCGTCGTGCAGGTTGGCCTGCAGCAGGCGCCGGATCACGTAGTCGTACAGCGCGGACAGGTTGGCCACCAGCTCCGCACCTGCGGGGCCGGCCGACTTCGCGTCGAGGCTGGCCTTCAGCCCGTCGGCGACGATGCCGACCGCCTTCGAGATCGCGCGGCCCTTGGCCGCGAGGTCGCGCTCGGCGATGTGATGGCGTGCCATCCCGATGGCGGCCACGGCGCCATCGAACAGCATGCAGATGAGCTGGTGCGGCGTGGCGCTCATCGCCTGTGTCTCGACGCCCAGGCGCGCATACGCGCCGGCGCCGGTCCTGTAGTTGTGCGGTGTGTACATCGGCAGCCTTCTTGGGTTGGTGAGTTCTTCGCTTCTTTACTTCTTGCTCGCGGCGTTCATCGCCTCGAACTGCTGCGACAGGTAGGTCATGGTGCTGTTGAGGCTGTTCATCAGCACGTCGAGCTGGGTGAACTGCGCGCGGTAGCGCTCCATCGTGGCGTCGACCCGTTCCTGCACGGCGTTGTACTGGTCGCTCAGGTCTTCCAGCGTGGCATTCACGCCGTTGGTGGCGACGGTCAGCAGGCCGGCGCTGGAGGTCACGTCCGTCACCAGCGCACTCACCTGCTTGCCGTAGCCGCCGGTACCGCCGGCCGCGCTGGAGAACAACTTGCCCACGCCGTCGAGGTTCTTGCCCAGGGCGGCGGTCAGCTTGGCCGAGTCGACCTCCAGCGTGCCCTCCTTCGTGAAGCTCACGCCGATCTCCGACAGCACCTTCATGTCGTTGGGCCCGCCCGCCTGCGTGCCGGTCAGTGTCTGGCGCACCCGCGTCAGCACGTTGCGCAGCGTCTGGTCGCCCATCAGGGCGGCGCCGGTCTTGGTGTCGGCGTCGTAGGCCGTGAGCTTGGAGGCGGTGCTCTGCAGGCCGTTGTATGCGTTGACGAAGGCCGTGATGGCGGCGGAGATCGCGGAGGTGTCGCTGACGAGCTTGAGATGGCTGGTGCCGGTCTTCGCGAGCGTCAGCGTGGTGCCCTGGATGCCCTCCTGCACGGTGTTGCTGGCGCTGACGATGTCGATGCCGTTGACGTTGAGCCTGGCATCCTGGCCGGCCGTGGTCTGCCGCATCGTCTGCGTTCCGGCGGGGTCGTAGGCCAGCAGGTTCTGCAGCGCGGCGTCGCCGGCCACGGAGATCTGCATGCTCGACGATTCACCCGTCTGCGTCGAGGTCAGCACCAGGCGATGGGGCGTGCCGCTGCCGTCGTTCACGATGCTGGCGGTCACGCCGGCATTGGCCTTGTTGATGGCGTTGCGGATGCCTTCGAGCGTATTGGCGCCCTCGCCGATGGTGATCGTCGCGCTCTTGCGCTCGGCATCCACCTGGAAGCCGGCGCCGCTGTACTGGCCGGTGACCGGGTTCAGCGTGCCCCCGGTGATGGCGCCGAACTTGATGGTGATGGTGCCCTTGCCGATCGCCGCCTTGGCATCCACCTGCCCGGCCGAGACCAGCGACTGGGCCTGCGCCAGCTGCGTGACGTCGATGGCGTAGCTGCCGGCCACCGACGTGCCGCTGGTGGCCGCGCTCAGCACGTCGGCGTCGCCGGTGATCGAGGACTTCACCGTCTTGAAGAAGTCCGGGTCGCCGAGCTTGTCCGCGGCGGACTTCAGCGTGTTGAGCGCGCTCTGCACCTGCGAGTACGCCGAGAGCTTCGTGGTGTAGCTGGTCGCCCGCTTCTGGATCGCCACGAGCGGCTGCTTCTCGGACGTCTCCAGTTTCTCGAGCAAGCCGCCCAGGTCCAGGCCGGAGCCGACGCCGATGCTGCTGACTGCCATCGTTGGTCTTCCTTGTTTCCAGTTCTGTTTCGCTTTTCTCTGCGGCCGCCACGTGCGAGGCCGCAGAGAAAAGCGCAGACGCGCGGCCCGAAGGCCCGCGTCTGCGCCGCGCGCACCTGCCTGGCGGCAGATGCAAGGGCGCGTTGGTTGCCGATCAGCGCAGCAGCGAGAGAACGCCCTGCGTGGTCTGGTTGGCCTGCGCCAGGACGGACGTACCGGCCTGCTGCAGGATCTGGGCACGCGTCATGTTCGACACTTCCACCGCGTAGTCGGCGTCCTCGATGCGCGAACGGGCGGCCGACAGGTTGTTGGTCGTGTTGTTCAGGTTGGTGATCGTGGACTCGAAGCGGTTCTGCACCGCACCCAGCTGGCTGCGCAGCTCGTCGACGCCGGCCAGGGCCTCGTCGATGCCGGCCAGCGGGTCCGGGTTGTACTGCTCGCCCAGGGTCACGGTGCCGTCGTTGGCCACGTTCGCCTTGTAGTACACGTCGGCGCCGTTGAGCTCGCCCTTCACCACGTAGCCGCCGGCAGAGCCGTCGGCGTTCGTGACCTTGTGCAGGGTCGGCGAGGCGCCCACCGCGCCGGCCGACAGGCCGGACAGGTCGGCCGTGACGTCCGGCACCGCGACCGGCGGCACTTCGTAGCTGGTGATCGCGTCGGAGATGCCGGTCGTCGGGGCGGCGGCGGTCGCGAAGTCGGCGCTGTCGTAGGTGACCTGGCCGGTCGTGGCGTCGAAGGCCGCGGTGATGACCGTCGTCCCGCCGTCGTTCGACACGAACCAGTCGCCGTTCTGGTCGACGTACATCTCGATCGACGCTGCGGCGTCGGTGTTGACGGCCTTGACGTTGTCGACGTTGACGGTCGCGCCGGTGCCGGTCGAGATTTCCTGGCCGGCGGCCGCCAGCGTGGCGGTCGGCGCGGCGCCCAGCGGGGTCGAGCCGTCGAATGCCAGCGTGCCGGAAGCGCTGTCGTAGGTGGCGGCGTAGAAGGTCGTGCCGCCGTCGTCGGACACGTAGAGCGTGTCGGCATCGGCGTCGTCGACGTACACGGTGTACGAGCTGGCCGCCGCGCTGTCGACGGCCGTCAGGTTCACCGAGGTGGTGGCGCCGGTCGAGCCGGGGGTGACGACGGTCGTCGCCGAAGCGCTCACGGTCGACAGGTCGAGCGACTTCTTCGTGATGTCCAGGTTGCCCAGGCCGAGCGTCTTGGAGGTGATTTCCTTCAGGTTGATGTCGATCGTCTCGCCGTCGTTGGCGCCGACCTGGATGCTGAGCTTGCTGTCCTTGGCCAGGACGTTCACGCCGTTGAACTGGGTCTGGGCCGACACGCGGTCGATTTCGTCCATGCGCTGCTTGATTTCAGCCTGGATCGACTTCAGATCGCTGGCGGAGTTCGTGCCGTTGGCGGCCTGCACCGACAGCTCGCGCACGCGCTGCAGGTTGTTGTTGATTTCGTTCAGCGCGCCTTCCGTCGTCTGGGCGAGCGAGATGCCGTCGTTGGCATTGCGCGCGGCCTGGGTCAGGCCCTTGACGTTGGCGGTGAAGCGGTTGGCGATGGCCTGGCCGGCGGCGTCGTCCTTGGCGCTGTTGATGCGCATGCCCGACGACAAACGCTCGATCGCGTTGTTCAGGGAACTCTGCGACTTGTTCAGGTTGTTCTGAGCGACCAGCGACAGATAGTTGGTGTTGATGACTTGCGCCATTTCAAACTCCTAATGACAAAGGTTGTGGAATCCGGCCCTCCGGCCGCAACGCTGGACCCGATCCCACAGTGAGAGTCAAGCCATCGTTGTTGTAGTTATCGGCGACGGTCCTCAAACCTTTAGGGTTGAAATCTGCGACTTAGTTGGCAATGCGAAGGCCGCGGCGGGCTCAGGCGGGCAGACTCATGATTTCCTGGTAGGCCGTCACCAGGCGGTTGCGCACCTGCAGCCCGGTCTGGAAGGCGACGCCGGCTTTCTGCAGGTCGACCATCACGTCGTTGAGCGCCACTCCCGGCTTGCCCAGCTCGAAGGCCTCGGCCTGGGCGTTGGCGCCGTTCTGCGCGGCGCTGATGCCGTCGAGCGAGCGCTTCAGCTCGGCGGCAAAGCCGCCCCGGGGGCCCGCCGCCTCGGCGACGTGCGGCGCGATGCCGGTCTGGAGCGCGGTCACGCGCATCTGTTGCAGGACGGATTCGATCGCGGCAATGGACATGGAGAGAACCTTTTCTTGCTTTCTTGAACACGGTGGGCGCGCCATAGAGGGGTCGTGGCACTCCCGCGTGTCCTCAGCGTAACCGCGGGCCACCGAAACGGATGCGCCCAACTGACGGGAAAAACCCCGGCTGTTCGGTCAATCGATTTCGCGGCCGCTGCAGAGAATCACCTCGAACAAAAAGCCCCTGCTGCACCTCTCGGCATGACCTTCCTTTCCCGACTTTCCACGCTCCCCATGGCCGGCCAGTCCGCCATGGCCGGAGCACGCGCATGAGCACGACGGCCATCCCGGCAGCGCCCGGCATGCCCGCCGCGCCGGCGCTGCTGGAGCGCCTGCGCGCCCAGCCGAAGCTGCCGCTGATCATCGGCGGCGCCGCCCTGGTGGCGGCTGCCGCGGCCTTCATGCTGTGGAGCCGCGCGCCCGACTACAAGGTGCTCTACACCAACGTGTCGGACCGCGACGGCGGCGCGATCATCGCCTCGCTCACGCAGATGAACGTGCCCTACAAGTTCGCCGAGGGCGGCAGCGCGATCCTGATCGCCGGCGACAAGGTACCGGAAGTGCGCCTCAAGCTCGCCGCCCAGGGCCTGCCCAAGGGCGGCGGCGTGGGCTTCGAGCTGCTGGACAACCAGAAATTCGGCACCAGCCAGTTTGCCGAGCAGGTGAACTACCAGCGCGGCCTGGAGGGCGAGCTGGCCCGCTCCATCGAATCGATCGGCACGGTCGAGTCGGCCCGCGTGCACCTGGCCCTGCCCAAGCCCTCGCTCTTCGTGCGCGAGCAGAAGAAGCCCTCCGCCTCGGTGGTGCTCGCGCTGCACCGCGGCCGCGGCATCGACGAAGGCCAGGTCAGCGCGATCGTGCACATGATCTCCAGCAGCGTGCCGGAGCTCGACCCCAAGAGCGTGACGGTGGTGGACCAGCGCGGCAACCTGCTGTCGGCCGCCAATGCGGGCGCGCGCGGGCTGGACGTGAGCCAGCTCAAGTATGCGCAGGAGATCGAGCAGGGCTACATCCGCCGCATCGAGGCGATCCTGCAGCCCATCCTCGGACAGAGCAATGTGCACGCCCAGGTGGCGGCCGACATCGACTTCTCCGTGGTCGAGCGCACCGAGGAGAAGTTCGCGCCCAACCAGGACCCGCGCAACGCCGCGGTCCGCAGCCAGCAGTCCAGCGAATCGAGCCAGCAGGGCGGCACGCCTGCGGGCGGTGTGCCGGGTGCGCTGTCGAATCAGCCGCCGCCCACGCCCAGCGCGCCGATCGTCGCGCCCCCCGCGAATGCCCCGGCCAATGCGGCCCCGGGCGCCGCCCGGGCGCAGGGCGCCGCCACCACGGCCTCGACCGCCGCTGCCGCCCCGGCCGGCCCCAGCAGCCTGCGCAAGGACGTCACCACCAACTACGAACTCGACCGCTCGATCCGCCACGTGCAGCAGGCGGCCGGCGGCATCAGGCGCCTGTCGGTGGCGGTGGTGGTCAACCACCTGGCCGGCCCCGACGGCAAGCCGCGCGCGCTGACGCCGGCCGAGCTGGAGCAGGTGCGCAACCTGGCCAAGGAGGCCATGGGCTTCAGCCAGGAGCGCGGCGACTCGCTCAACGTGGTCAACAGTGCCTTCGCCCGCGACGGCCAGGAGGACACGAAGGCCGAGCTGCCCTTCTGGAAGGACCGCGACAACATCGAACTCGCCAAGAGCGCCGGCCTGTACCTGCTGCTCGCCCTGCTGGCCCTGTTCGCCTGGTTCGCGGTGCTGCGGCCGCTGCTGCGCAAGCACCTCGCCCCGCCGCCGGCCTCGGCAGCGCCCGAGCCTGCCGTCGCGCCCATCGACCCGGACGACGAGGCCGCGGTCGCCGAACAAAGCGCCCGCGAGCGCGAGGCCGAGCGCCGCAAGGCCGACCTCGATTACGCCCAGCAGGTGGCCGAACAGGACCCGCGCCTGGTCGCTTCCCTGATCAAGCAATGGATGAACCCGTCATGAGCCAAGCCCTCTCGATGAGCCAGGCCGAAGCCGGCACCCGCAAGGCCGCCATCCTCCTGATGGCCCTGGGCGAGGACCGGGCCGCCGCCGCGCTGCACCATCTGCCCACCACCGAGGTGCAGTCCCTGGGCGCCGCCATGGCCAAGCTGGCCCAGGTGTCGAAGGAGGAGCTGGCTTCGGTGCTGGGCGAGTTCCGGATGGAGACCGAACAGCTCTCGGCCCTGCACCTGGGTTCGGGCGGCTACATCCGCGCCGTGCTGCGCAAGGCGCTGGGCGACGACCGTGCCAGCAACCTGCTGGAGGACATCCTGCAGCCCGAGGAGCCGCACGGCGGCATCGAAAGGCTCAACGACCTGGAAGCCGGCGAGGTGGTGGAACTGATCCGCGACGAGCATCCGCAGATCCTCGCCACGCTGGTGATCCACCTGGACCGCAAGAAGGCCTCGGAAGTGCTGGAGAAGCTGCCGGCGCGGCTGCGCCACGACGTGATCATGCGAGTGGCCACCTTCGGCGGCGTGCAGCCCGCGGCCCTGGCCGAGCTGACCGACGTGCTCACCGAGATGCTGTCGGGCGAAGGCCTCAAGCGCAGCCGCCTGGGCGGCGTGCGCACCGCGGCCGAGATCGTCAACCTGATGACCACCGCCCAGGAGGAAGAGGCGATCGCCCACGTGCGCGAGCACGACGAGAGCCTGGCGCAGCGCATCGTCGAGGAGATGTTCGTCTTCGAGAACCTGCTGGACCTGGAAGACCGCTACGTCCAGCGCCTGCTCAAGGACGTGGAATCCGAGTCGCTCATCATCGCGCTCAAGGGCACCACCCAGGAACTGCGCGACAAGTTCCTCAAGAACATGTCGCAGCGCGCCGCCGAGACCCTGCGCGAGGACATCGAGCTGCGCGGCCCCGTGCGCGTCTCGCAGGTCGAGGCCGAGCAGAAGGCCATCCTGCAGGTGGTGCGCCGCCTGGCGGATGCCGGCGAGGTGACGATCTCCGCTCCGGGCACCGATGACTTCGTCTAAGCCAGCCACCCCCGCCGCCGCCGGCTCGCGCGCGCGGCTCGCCACGGCCTACGCGAACACGCGCCCGGCCACCCGGACCGCGCCGCCGCCGAGGCCCACCCTGTCCGCCTGGCAGCGATGGGAGATGGGCGTGCTGGAAGGCGACGCCCCTGCGCCGGAGACGGTGCACGCCCCGGTCGTTCCGCGCGTGGGCGCCGAGGCCCTGGCGCGCGACAACGAGCTGTCGAGGCTGCGCCTGGCCGCCCGCACCGAGGGGCGCGCCGAAGGGCACCGCGAGGGACTGGCCCGGGGCCATGCCGAAGGCCACGCCGAGGGCCTGGCCGCCGGCCTCGCCGCGGCGAGCGTGCATGCCGAACAACTGCGCGCACTGGCCGCCAGCCTGCCTGCCGCGCTGCGCCATGCCGAAAGCGAACTGGCCGACGCCATCCTCACGCTGGCGATGGACATCGCGCGCCAGGTGGTGCACCGCACGCTGCGCGCCGAGCCCGAATGGGTGCTGCCGCTGGTGCAGGACCTGCTGCATGCCGAACCGGCCCTGCAGGGCGAGCCTCGCCTGCTCCTCCATCCCGACGATGTGGCCCTGGTGAAGAACAGCCTGGGCAACGAGCTTCAGTCCGCCGGCTGGCAGGTCCGCCCGGACGACACGCTGGCGCGCGGCGGCTGCCGCGTGCAGTCCGCCAGCGGCGAGATGGATGCCAGCCTGGAAACGCGCTGGAAGGCCGTCACCGCAGCCCTGAGCCGCGACGCCGACGCAGCGGGCCCGTGATGACCACGGCGCCTCCGTCCAATCCCCATCTCGAAGCCTGGCTCGCCAGGTTGGCGCAGGCACGCGCCGATGTCGCGCGCACCGGCCCGACGGTCGTCCAGTCCGGCCGCCTGACCCGCGCCGTCGGCCTGGTGCTGGAAGCCGTCGGCCTGCAGCTGCCCGTGGGCAGCGACTGCCTGGTCGAGCTGCCGCCCGGCTACCCGCAGCGCCACGCGGAGGCCGAGGTGGTGGGCTTCGCCGGCGACCGCCTGTTCCTGATGCCGCAGAGCGAAGTCTCGGGCCTGCTGCCCGGCGCCCGCGTGTTCGCCCGCCCGGGCTCGGCCGCGGCCGGCGCAGAGGCCCACGGCAAGCGACTGCCGGTGGGCGAAGGCATGCTCGGCCGCGTGGTCGATGCCGTCGGCCGCCCGCTCGACGGACTGGGACCGCTGGACATCGCCCGCAAGGTGCCGCTGTCGGCCCCGCCCATCAACCCGCTCACCCGCGCGCCCATCGACGCCGTGCTCGACACCGGCGTGCGCGCCATCAACGCGATGCTCACCGTCGGCCGAGGGCAGCGCATGGGCCTGTTCGCCGGCTCCGGCGTCGGCAAGAGCGTGCTGCTCGGCATGATGGCCCGCTACACCAGCGCCGAGGTGATCGTGGTCGGCCTGATCGGCGAGCGCGGCCGCGAGGTGAAGGACTTCATCGAGAACACCCTGGGCGAGGAAGGCCTGGCGCGCGCCGTCGTGGTGGCCGCCCCCGCCGACAACTCGCCCCTGCTGCGCCTGCAGGGCGCGGCCTATGCCACCTGCCTGGCCGAGTACTTCCGCGACCAGGGCAAGGACGTGCTGCTGATCATGGACTCGCTCACCCGCTACGCGATGGCGCAGCGCGAGATCGCGCTGGCCGTGGGCGAGCCGCCCGCCACCAAGGGCTATCCGCCCTCGGTCTTCGCCAGGCTGCCGGCCCTGGTCGAGCGCGCGGGCAACGGCGCGCGCGACGCGCAGGGCCGCGGCGGCTCGATCACCGCCTTCTACACCGTGCTCTCCGAGGGCGACGACCAGCAGGACCCGATCGCCGACTCGGCCCGCGCCATCCTCGACGGGCACGTGGTGCTGTCGCGCTCGCTGGCCGAGGCCGGCCACTACCCGGCCATCGACATCGAGGCTTCGATCAGCCGCGCCATGACCGCGCTGATCCCGGCCTCCCAGTTCGACACCGTGCGGCGCTTCAAGCAGATGCTGTCGCGCTACCAGCGCAACCGCGACCTGATCAGCGTCGGCGCCTATGCCGCCGGCCACGACCTGCAGCTGGACCAGGCCATCGCCCTCTATCCCAAGATGGAGGCCTTCCTGCAGCAGTCGATGGACGAGCGCACCGACTATGCGGCCTCCGTCGCGCGCATGGCCGGGCTTTTCGAGTGACGTCCCAAAGAAGGAGTGAACCATGCCCCGGAAGCTTCCCCTCGACACCCTGCAGGAGCTGGCCCGCAACCGCAAGGAAGAGGCCGCCCGCCGCCTCGGCGCCCTTCAGACCGCGCAGATCGGCGCGGACCAGAAGCTGGACCTCCTGCTGCAGTATCGGCAGGACTACGCTCAGCAGTTGCAAGCCCTGATGGCCGACGGCCTGCCGGCCTCGCAGTGGCGCAACTTCAACAGCTTCCTGAGCACGCTGGACGGCGCCATCGAGCAGCAGCGTGCCATCGCGCGGCAGGCCGCGCAGCGCCTGGACCGCGGCCGCGGGGACTGGCAGTTCCAGGCGCGGCGCCTCAACTCCTTCGACACCCTGGCCGAGCGCATCCGCCGCCAGGAGGCCCTGATCCAGGCCAAGCGCGAGCAGCGAGAAAGCGACGAGCGCGCCACCCGCCGCTTCTTCGATCGCGCGGCCCAACCGAACTTCTGAAAGCCTCCTGCGAGGACAACGCGATGCCCACCTTCATTCCTTCCGCCCTCACCCCGGCCGCCCCGCAACCCACCGTGCAGAACGGCGCGCTCCCCGGTGCGCGCGGCCGCGCCGACGGCGATGACGACGCACGCGGCTTCGGCGCCGTGCTGGAGCGCTCGCGCGCCGGTGCGCGCCGGTCGCAGGACCGTGCCGAGGCGGGCGAGGCCCAGGCACCTGCCGCACCACAGAAGCCCGGCCGCGGCGCGGCGCGCAAGGAAGAGCCCGGCAGCGAGCTGCTGACCATCGCCCTGTTCGCGCCCCAGATCCAGGCCCATGCGGCGAGAGCGCAAGCCTCGGCCGCCGCGGCTGCCGGCAGGGTCGGCACCACCGCCGGATCGACCGCAGCAGCCCTGCCGGGCACGCCGGATGCGGCGCTCGCCAGCGCGCCCGCTCCGGTCGACGCCCCAAGCGCCAATGGGGCCGCCGAAGCACTGGCGACGGCCACCGAGGCCGCCGCCGCCGATGCCAAGACCCTGCAGGCAGACGCCGGCACGGCCGCCGCGCCATCCGCCGAGGTATCGGCCGCGCCGACAGACCCGGTCGCGTCCTTGCCGCTCGCGCCGTCCGCCATCGAGAAGGCCGATGCAGCCGCGCCGCAGGGGGCGTCCGCTCCCGCTGTGCCGCCGGCGGGCACTCAGCCCTCGGCCCGCGGCCAGGCGGCCACCCGCAGCGCCGCCGCGGGCGCGGCCGACAGCGCGGCGCCGACCCCCTCCTCGCCCGCGCTGGCCGAAGGCGCCGCGGCGCAAGGCTCCTCCTTCGCGCTGCCGGTCCCGGCGGCCGCACAACAGGCCGACACGCAGACCGGCACCCAGGCCGCCGCGCTGCCCACCGTGCCCGCGCCAGGCAGCGCCATGCAGCCCGCGCTGGACCGCGCACCACCGCCAACGGCCGGCACCGCCGCCCCTGCCCTCGCCCCGCCCGTCGGCAGCTCCGAATGGGCTCCGGCGCTGGGCCACCAGATGCTGCGGATGCGCGCGGGTGGCCAGCAGGTGGCGGAACTCAGCCTCAACCCGGCCGGCCTGGGTCCCCTCAAGATCACGCTCGGCATGGGCGACAGCCAGGTGCAGGCCATGTTCGTGTCGGCCCACGAGTCGGTGCGCAAGGCGGTCGAGGCCGCACTGCCCCAGCTGCGCAGCACCCTGGCCGAACAGGGCATCAGCCTGGGCCAGACCTCGGTCGGCGCGGAGTCGCGCCCCTGGGCCGGCATGGGCGGCTTCGCGCAGCAGCAGGAGCAGCGCCAGCCCTCGCCGGGCCCGGCGAGCGCCCGGCCCGGCGCGGCCCGTGGCGATACGGTCGCGGCACCCATGCCCGCACGGACCACCTCCTCCCGCATCGGCACAGTGGACACCTTCGCCTGAAGAGAAGTGCCGAGCATCCGCCGAGGAATTGCATCGGCGCAACGCGCGATCTGAGGCCCTTTCCCCCCCTTGATCGGGCCTTCGCCCCGCGCCTGCCCGCTGAAAAATAACAACCGTACCAACGCTGAACCATGGCCACCTCCACCGTTACCCCCGCCGCGAATGCTTCGCCGCGCTCTTCGAAGCTGCTGATCGCCCTGCTGTGCGTCACCAGCCTGGCCGCGATCGCGGGCGGCAGCTTCGCGCTGAGCCGCAGCAGCCTGTTCGCCAATGACGCCGCGGCGTCGCCGGCCCCGAAAGCGGCGCCCGCGGCCAAGCCCATCTTCGTGACCCTCGAGCCGCTGACCGTGAACGTGCAGTCGGAGGGCCGCAGCCGCTTCCTGCACATCGGCATGTCGCTCAAGGTCAGCGACGAGCAGGCCAAGGCGCAACTGGTCGAATTTATGCCGGAACTGCGCGGCCGGCTGCTGCTGCTGCTGTCGAACCGCCAGCCCGACACCCTGCTGTCCACCGAGGACAAGGCCAAGCTGGCCGAGGAAATTCGTGCCGAGCTGAACCGGCCGCTGTCGGCCAACGCCGCGCCGCAGGCCATCGCCAGCGTCTCCTTCAACACCTTCGTGGTGCAGTGAGCGGAGCCGGCTGACACATGGCCTACGAACAGGTGCTCTCGCAGGACGAGGTCGATGCCCTGCTGTCCGGCGTCACCGGGGGCGAGGTCGACCAGCGCAGCGCCCCCGTGCCCCCGGCCGACGGCCTGCCGGTGTACGACCTCGGCGCGCCCGACCGGGTGGTGCGCGGGCGCATGCACACGCTGGAGGTCATCAACGACCGCTTCGCGCGCCACCTGCGCAGCGCGTTGCTGAACTTCATGCGCCGCAGTCCCGACATCTCGGTGGAGGCGATCCGCATCCAGCAGTACGGCGAGTTCGTGCGCCACCTGCCGGTCCCCACCAACATCAACATGCTGCACATGAAGCCGCTGCGCGGCACGGCGCTGTTCGTGTTCGACCCGAAGCTGGTCTTCCTGGTGGTGGACAACCTGTTCGGCAGCGACGGCCGCTACCACGTGCGCGTGGAAGGCCGCGACTTCACGCGCACCGAGCAGCGCATCATCAAGCGCCTGCTCGCCATCAGCCTGCAGTGCTACGGCGACGCCTGGCAGCCGGTGTTTCCGCTGGCCTTCGACTTCATCCGCGCCGAGATGCACGGCAAGCTCGCCAACATCGTCGCGCCCAACGAAGTCGTGATCACCACCACGCTGCAGATCGAGTTCGGCCCGGTGGGCGGCTTCCTGCACGTGTGCATCCCCTACTCGATGATCGAGCCGATCCGCGACCTGCTGTCCAACCCGGTGCAGGACGAGATCGAGATCGACAAGCGCTGGGTCAAGCAGATGTCGCAGCAGATGCAGAGCGCCGACGTCGAGCTCAGCGCCGACTTCGTCACCATTCCCACCACCATCGGCGAGCTGATGCGCCTTTCGGTCGGCGACGTGCTGCCGATCGAGCTGCCCGAGACCGTGATCGCGCGCGTCGACGGCGTGCCGGTGATGGAGTGCGGCTACGGCGTCTCCAACGAGCGCTACGCGCTGCGCGTGCAACAGATGATCTCCCACCAAGACAGCGAATCGAAGAGCGACCATGACTGACAACACTTCCACCGGCGGCGACATGGACGACTGGGCTGCCGCGCTGGCCGAGCAGACCGCTGCCGCCGCGCCCGCCCCCGCAGCACGCCCGCAGGCCGCCGCGCCGGCCGCCTCGCCGGCCGGCGCCCAGGTCTTCCAGCCGCTGCAGGGCGCGCCCGGCGGCAGCAGCACCTCGGTGGAGATCGAGCGCATCCTCGACGTCCCGGTGCAGCTCATGGCCGAGATCGGCCGCACCCGCATCACCATCAAGAACCTGCTGCAGCTGTCGCAGGGCTCGGTGGTCGAGCTCGACGCCCTGGCCGGCCAGCCGCTGGACGTGCTGATCAACGGCTACCTGATCGCGCAGGGCGAGGTGGTGGTGGTGAACGAGAAGTACGGCATCCGCCTCACCGACATCGTCACGCCCTCCGAGCGCATGCAGAAGCTCAGCCGTTCATGAAGCTGTCGCGCGTCCCCACGGCTGCCGTCGCATTCCTGATGGCGCTGGCCGTCATGGTCACCTGCGCGCACGCGGCCCTGCCGACGGTGCCCGCGCCCGAGCCGGCCGCGCCGGCCGTCGGCGCCGGCGGCCTGCTGCAGGCGGGCCTGGGCATGGTGCTGGTGCTCGGCCTGATCTTTCTGTGCGCCTGGCTGGCGCGGCGCTTCGGCCTGCCGCGGCTGGGCAGCAGCCCGCTGCTGAAGGTGCTCGGCAGCGCGATGGTGGGCCAGCGCGAACGCGTGGTGGTGGTCGAAGTCGGCCAGACCTGGCTGGTGCTGGGCGTCACCGCGAGCCAGGTCAACGCGCTGCACACCCTGCCTGCCCAAGCCCTGCCCGAAGCCGCCGCCCCGCCCTCCGCGGGCATCGGCGGCGCCAGGGCCGCCGAGCTGTTCGCCCAGAAGCTGCGCGAATCCCTCGGCATCCAGCCGAAGCCGGGCGCCTGATGCGACACAAGGCTTCTCGGTTCCTGCGCGGTGCAGGACTCGCGGCACTCGCGCTCGGCCTGCCGGCCTTCGCCCTGGCGCAGGGCCTGCCGGGCCTGACCAGCACGCCCGGCCCCGGCGGCAGCCAGACCTGGTCGCTCAGCGTGCAGACGCTGGTGCTGCTGACCTCGCTCACCTTCCTGCCGGCGCTGCTGCTGTCCATGACCAGCTTCACGCGCATCCTGATCGTGCTGGGCCTGCTGCGCACCGCGCTGGGCACGCAGTCCGCGCCCCCGAACCAGATCCTGGTCGGCCTGTCCCTCTTCCTCACCTTCTTCGTGATGGCGCCGGTCTTCGACAAGGCCTACGACGAGGCGTACAAGCCCCTGTCGGAAAACAAGATCAGCGCCGAGCGCGCGCTCGAACTCGGCGTGGCGCCCTTCAAGACCTTCATGCTCCGGCAGACGCGCGAGAACGACCTCGCCCTCTTCGCGAAGCTGGCCAAGGCGCCCGCCATGGAAGGGCCGGAGGACGTGCCGCTGCGCATCCTGCTGCCCTCCTTCGTCATCAGCGAACTCAAGACGGCCTTCCAGATCGGCTTCACCATCTTCATCCCCTTCCTGATCATCGACCTGGTGGTCGCCAGCGTGCTGATGTCCATGGGGATGATGATGGTGCCGCCTGCTTCCATTGCGCTGCCCTTCAAGCTGATGCTTTTCGTCATGGCCGACGGCTGGCAACTGCTGATCGGCGCGCTCGCCCAAAGTTTCTTCACGTAGGAATCGCGTCATGACACCCGAATCCGTCATGTCCATCGGCAGCCAGGCCATCCACGTCTCGCTGCTGCTCGGCGCGCCGCTGCTGCTGGTGGCACTGGTGGTGGGCCTGGTGATCAGCATCTTCCAGGCCGCCACGCAGATCAACGAGGCCACGCTGTCCTTCATTCCCAAGCTGCTGGCCGTGTTCGCCGTGCTGGTGATCGCCGGGCCCTGGATGCTGGGCCAGATGCTGGACTACATCCGCACCCTCTTCTCCAGCATTCCTCTTCTGGTCGCGTAGCCTGTGGGCGCGAGCGTCTTTTCCGTCACCTCGGCGGAGCTGAACGCCTGGGTGGTGGCCTTCCTCTGGCCCTTCGTGCGCATGCTGGCGCTGATCGGCACCGCGCCCATCTTCGGCGAGCCCACCGTGCCGCGCCGCGTCAAGGTGGCGCTGGCCGCGCTGCTCGCGGTCGCGCTGGCCCCGACGCTGCCGCCGCTGCCGCAGGTGCCGGTGATCTCGATCGGCGGCGTGTGGATCATGGTGCAGCAAGTGCTGATCGGCGCCGCCATGGGTTTCGCCATGCGCATGGTCTTCGCCGCCGTGCTGGCGGCGGGCGAGTACGTGGGCCTGCAGATGGGCCTGTCCTTCGCCTCCTTCTTCGACCCCATGAGCGGCGGTGCCACGATGGTGGTGGCGCGCCTGCTGCACATGCTGGCGATGCTGATCTTCCTCGCGGTGGACGGGCACCTGCTGCTGGTCACGGCGCTGGCCCAGAGCTTCCAGACCGTGCCCATCGCCGACACGCCGCTGGCGGCACAGGGCTGGCTGCTGCTGGTGCACGGCGGCGCACAGATCTTCGCCACCGGCTTCATGCTGGCGCTGCCGCTGATCACCGCGCTGCTCACGCTCAACCTCGCGATGGGCATCCTCAACCGCGCCTCGCCGCAGTTCAGCATCTTCGCGGTGGGCTTCCCGCTCACCCTGCTGGCAGGGATCGCCATGCTGCAGTTGCTGATGCCGCAGCTGGGGGCCTTTCTCGGGCCGCGCTTCGCGGGCGGGTTGGCGTCGCTGGTGGAGATGACGCAGGCGCTGCGGCGCTGATTCGGAGCTGCCGATCTGCCTCGTCGTCGCCGACGTCAGTCGACGTGTGGGCTTTGCTTTCCCCAAAGCCTGGCGAGTGAACATCTTTCCTGTCTGGTGCGAAGCACTCGCGGCCACCGCTCAGACGCCGCAGGCCGAAACCGGCGAAGAGGAACCGGCACTGGTGGCTGCACATCAACGCAAGAAGCGCGGACGCAAGCGGCTCCATTGCTTAAATCGCCCCGGTTTTTGTGGAGGCTCAACATTCTGAGAGGATTGAGCCTCCTCAAAACCCGGGGCAATTCAGCAGGCAGCACGATCGAACCGTCCCGGGCGCTCTTGGTCTTGATGGGTTGCTCCTAGCTAGATCTCGCTGTTGACCAGAAGACAGGTCTGCTTAGACTTTTTCACAAGACTGATTGGCTTGTGCGTATTGCCACCATCAAGTGATATCTCGACCAGCAAGTCTTGATTCTCGAAAGACTGCAATTCTTTGATCAGTTGACGGATAGTCTTGCCTCTAGCAACCCAGGGCGGCTGGACATTCGATTCCTTCTCCATGTCAATCTCCAATACGGTTCAAATTGATGTCAAAAGTCCCAGCTCTCGTTTCTTTGCTGCCCAAGTTCTTGACTGAATCAGCCATCTTCCACGCGCCGCCGTTGTGTCCATCCAGGTCTCTCGTAATGAAGTCCTTGCCTCGCCTGAACACCGCTTGTCCATCGTGCACCGTCTCGTTGATCCGAACGAACCCCAGTGCTTCGGCCGCCGCTTGGGCCTGCTTGGTCGTCTTGTAGACAGGTTCTGCGATAGCCCGCGCTCCCTGTGCAACCCCAATCAATTTAACACCCGCGCTCGCAAGCAGCCCTCCGCCTTCTCCCGCCGCTGGATTGAGTCCCTCGATGGTCTTGAGCGCCATGTCTGCCAGCGATTCGTTCTGGAACGCCGCTACCGAAGCGTTCCACGCGCTCTTGACGGCTCCTCCGAGACCTTGCGCCAACGCGACGGCTTCGCGGGCGATCAAGCCGGAAGGGTCAATCCGGTTCGGCCAACTGGGCGGCGCTGAGCTTGACGATGCCGCGCACGTAGTTGGCCTCGATGCTGGAGGCGCGCAGCAGTTCGACCATCAGGGTGGCCTGGTCGTGGGCGGTGGCCTGGTTGTCGAGAACCGCACCCAGGGCGCCCTTCTGGATGCCGAAGGTGGGGTAGTACTCGACGTTGTTGCGGACGTACTGGTAGATGAGGTCCGGGTGGTTGCGCAGA
>NZ_BAABGJ010000057.1:9003-59044 GCF_039541515.1 Variovorax defluvii | reverse complement strand
GCTTGCCGATGTCGCTCCTGCGCGCCGCGGTGGTGCCCTGGTTGACGTTGGCAGGGAGGGTCCGCGAGGACAGCACGCGCTCGGCCTCGGCGAAGGTGACCGGGGCCATGTTGGCGCGCAGGACCCCGGGGGCGGGGGCGAACTCGCCGGTACTGGCGGCGGCGGATCCGGTGGTGCTTGTGCCTCGGGTGGTAATGCCAACATCTTTGGCACCCTCCTTGACGGCCTCGCGCCGCACGGGATCCTTGGTGCTGGGCAGGTCGGCCGGCTGGTACTGCAGCGCAGGCTGACCGCTGGTGAAAGTCACGGGACTGCCCGAGCGTGTCGCCGTGCTGGAAGACGAGCGCTGGCTGAGGTGGGTCTTCGTTGTCGCATTGGAGTTCGCATTGGCAGCGGCTGCCGGAACACCAAGGGCAATGGAAGGCGCTGCAGTCTTGCGAGCATTGCCGCTCTGGATCTGCGCGGCAGCGATGCCGCCTGCAAGCGATGTGGCAACGGCCACGACAACGGCGCAGGCGCGCGCGAGCTTGGGCATGGGAACCCCCTGGAAGTTTTTGTTGGAGAACTGGCTGCACGCACCGCGCGTGCAGCAGCGAGAAAGACCAGCCTGTCGGCTAAGGCGTGGTGGTCACCACCGAGCTTCGATTGCCCGCAACGTCGTAGCTGTAGGTGATCGTGGTGGTGGAAGCGCCGCTGGTGTAGACGGTGCTGGCCAATCGGCCCAGCGCGTCATACGTGAAGCTCACGGCGCCGGCATGGGCTGCCAGCACTGCGGTGCAAAGGCAAGCGGCAAGGACTGTGCGGCTCCACATCCGCGCCGGAATACGGCGATGGGATGGCATCGATGCGTGCGATCTCGATGCGTGCGCTGGCGATGCAGCCAAGCTCTTCGTTCTCATGAATTCCCTGTGTTTTTTTTGCGTGGCGCGGACTGTAGTTCAAAACAAGTCCAAACCCCGCCGAAGGAATCTCGCTTTTTGTTGCGCAATCTCACCGGCGGCTGTCCCCGCTCCGCCCCGGCCCCGCTCAGAACGCGCAGCTACGAAACCCGAAGAACCCATCGTCGCGATCCGGCCAAGCGAAGCCGCGGCGCTTGAGCGAGCGCAGGCGCGCACGGGTCGCGAACGAGGCGCCGCGCAGCACGCGCGCCGGCCGGGTGCTGTGGTGGCTGGCGTGGCCGGTGCCGCTGCTGTGGCGCGCGATCGGCGCGCTGACGCAGTGGACGCTGGCCTTTCAGGACTGACCGAGCACGAAGTCCATGGCCTCCTGCCACCAGCGCGGATCGACCCGGCCCGGCCAGTCGTTGTGCCCGGCGGCCTCCAGCGTGAGCAGGCGCTTGGGCGCAGCCAGCGACTCGTGCAGCGCCAGGCCCAGGCGTGCCGGCACCACCTTGTCTCCCGCCGCCACCACGACCAGCACCGGGCGCCCGAAGCCGGCCAGGTTCTCGACGCTGTCGTAGCGATCCCGCAGCAGCCAGCGCACCGGCAGCCAGGGGTAGTGGTACGAGGCCACGCTGATCAGCCTGTCCCAGGGCGTGATCAGCATCAGCCCGGCCACGGCCTCGCGCTGCCGGGCCGCCGCCGCGGCGGCGACGCCGGCGCCCAGCGATTCGCCGATCACCACCACCGGCGCTCCGAAGGCGCGGTAGGCCCGGGCGATGCTGTCGGCCGCATCCTCGACCAGGCTGCGCTCGCCCGTCTCGCCGCCGCGCGGGCCGTAGCCGGGGTACTCGGCCAGCAGCACGCGAAAGCCCTGCTGCGCGAGGATGTCGGCGTAGTAGCGGCGGTGCCCGGCATGCCCCGCGTTGCCGTGGAAGACCAGCACCGTGCCGCGTGCGGCTGCCGTGCCGGCGGGCTGCGCCAGCAGCGCACGGAAATCCTGTGCCGACGGCCAGGGCTGCAGGCCGCCGGTCGCCATCTCGACGACGGTGGCGGGCGCGGGAAAGTAGAGCAGGCGGTCCTGGAACATGGCAGCTCCCGCGAGTCCGATCACGCAGGCCAGGACGAACTTGAGCACCGGGGCGAGGACCTGGGTCATGGAGGACGAGATCTTTCGGGCAGCCATTGTCCACGCTGCCGCGCGGGCACGGCGAGGCCCCTCGTCCCCTGGCGCGGGGCTACGGTGTTTGGTACTCGTTGTCCCCCATGAGCGCTTCGGGGGGCGCCTCGGCCGGCTTCGCCTTCTGCGTTCGCCACCACGCGACCAGCCCGTCGAAGTCGCCGCCGAAGACCCGATGCTGGAGCTCCTCGCTCACCATCGAGCAATGCGCCGCGGTGGCCATGTCGAGCAGCGTCCGGCTGGCGACGCGGTCGCACTGGAGATAGATACGCTTCAGTTCCTCCACCCCGACAGATGCCAGGTGGGGGCGCGGCGTCTGCGCCGAAGTGGGGGACGCCGCGATCAGGACCAGCGCCGCCGCAGCGGCGCCTCGCAACTGTTTCGTTGCCATGGCCGCCTCCTTGGTTGTTGGCATGCGCATTGCGCACGCTGTCACTCTAGGGGCATCGATCTCGCGACGCATCCCGCCAAAGAGGGAGTTGCCGTCTTCGCGCCTTCAGCCGAAGAACAGCAGCCGCGACAGCAAGGTGTGCCCCGCCTCCGCCGCCATCAGCCCCAGGAACACCAGCAGCGCCAGGGGCGGCACCAGGATCGCGTAGACCAGCGACAGACGCTCCCAGGCCATGTGCATGAAGACGGCGACGATGAGCCCTGCCTTGAGCAGCATGAAGGTGATGATCAACCCCCAGCGCAGCAGGCCCTGCAGGTGCAGGTAGTCCACCAGGTACGACATCGTGCTGAGCACGAACAGCAGCCCCCAGATCTTGAGATAGAGGCCGATCGGATGTTGCTGGCCGCTGCCGGGTTGCATGTGACGCTCTCCTCACCAGAGATAGAACAGCGCGAAGATGAAGACCCACACCAGGTCCACGAAGTGCCAGTACAGGCCCGCGATCTCGACGATCTGGTAGTTGCCGCTGGCCTCGTAGTCGCCGCGCAGCAGCTTGAAGGCGACCACCAGCAGGTACACCACGCCGCAGGACACGTGCAGCCCGTGGAAGCCGGTGATCATGAAGAAGGCCGAGCCGAACTGCGCCGCGCCCATCGGGTTGCCCCAGGGGCGCACGCCCTCCTCCAGGATCAGCTTGGACCACTCGAAGGCCTGCATGCCGACGAAGATCTCGCCGCACATGGCGGTCACCAGGATCAGCGCGGCGGCGTTGGCCCGGTCCCGTCGGTAGGCGCAGTTCACCGCCATCGCCATCGTGCCGCTGCTGCTGATGAGCACGAAGGTCATGATCGCGATCAGCAGCAAGGGCACCTCCGCGCCGCCGACGCTGAGCGCGAACACCTCGCTCGGGTTGGGCCAGGGGACGGTGGTGGAGACGCGCACCGTCATGTAGCCGATCAGGAAGCAGCTGAAGACGAAGGTGTCGCTCAGCAGGAAGATCCACATCATCGCCTTGCCCCACGAGACGTGGAAGGCCTCGCGGTCGGAGGACCAGTCGGCCACCAGGCCGCGCCAGCCCTCGGCGGGGGCCGGCGCCAGCACCGGCGTGGCGATGGGGGGCAAGGCGGCGGTGTTCATGGTGTCACTCCGCAGATGAAGCGCGCCACCTCCGGCGTGAGCCAGGCCAGCGCCGCGAAGAGCACGGCCCAGACCGCCAGCAGGAAGTGCCAGTAGCGCGCGCACAGCGCGATGCGCCAGGCCAGGCTGGCGAGGTCGGCCGTGGGCTGCCAGGCGGCGCGCGCGGTCCAGGCCCAGGCGGCGATGCCGCCCGCCACGTGCAGGCCGTGCACGGCCGTCAGCAGGTAGAAGAAGCTGCCGCCGGGGTTGCCGGCCGGCATCACTTGCGCGGCGAGCAAGGCGGCCCAGGCCCACCACTGCACCGCGAGAAAGCCCAGCGCACCGATCCCGCCGGCCAGCAGCCAGCGCCGCGTGTCGCCCAGCCGCAGGCCGCGCGCCGATACAGCGCTGCGATGCAGGGCCAGGCTGCCCGCGGCCAGCAGCGCGGAGCTGAGCCAAAGCTGCCACGGCAGCGCGATCCTCACCGCGTCGCTGCCGCTCATGCGCATCACGTACGCGACCAGGAACAGCGAGAACAGCGTGGTCGCCACGCCCATGAAGACCCACAGCCCGAGGCCGGCGGTCAGCGCTGCGGAGCGCGGCTCGGGCCCGCGGCGGTAGGCGGCGTAGCGCCCGGCCAGGGTGTTGCCGCTCATGCCCTGACCTCCTCGCCGCCCGCCTCGGCTTCCTGCCCGCCCAGTTCGGGCGGCGCGTTCTGCGGGATGAAGTCTTCGCGCACACCCGGCACCGAATAGGCGTAGGCCCAGCGGTGGACCTCCGGCAGCTGCGCCCCCCAGTTGCCGTGCACCGGCGGCGTCTGCGGCGTCTGCCACTCGAGCGAGGCGGCGCGCCAGGGGTTGTCGCCTGCCGGCTTGCCATGGCGCAGGCTCCAGGCCAGGTTGAAGAGGAACAGCAGCTGCGCCACGCCGACCCCCAGCGCCACCACGGTGATGAAGGCATTCAGGCTGAAGGCCGAATGCGGAATGAACTGGTAGTGCTCGAAATTGAAATAGCGCCGCGGCATGCCCAGCAGCCCCAGGTAGTGCATGGGGAAGTAGATCGCGTAGGTGCCCAGGAAGGTGATCCAGAAGTGCAACTGCCCGAGCCGGTCGTCCAGCATCCGGCCGGTGACCTTCGGGTACCAGTGGTAGATGCCGCCGAACACCACCAGCAGCGGCGCCACGCCCATCACCATGTGAAAGTGCGCCACCACGAAATAGGTGCCCGACAACGGAATGTCCACGCTCACGTTGCCCAGCCACAAGCCGGTCAGCCCGCCGATGACGAAGGTGAAGATGAAAGCCAGCGAGAACAGCATCGGCACCGAAAGGTGGATGTCGCCCCGCCACAGCGTCAGCAGCCAGTTGTAGACCTTGATCGCGGTGGGCACGGCGATGATCAGCGTGGTGGTGGCGAAGAAGAAGGCGAAGTACGGATTCATGCCCGCCACGAACATGTGGTGCGCCCACACCACGAGGCTGAGCCCGCCGATCGCCACGATGGCCCAGACCATCATGCGGTAGCCGAAGATGCTTTTGCGCGCATGCACGCTGATCAGGTCCGACACCAGGCCGAAGGCCGGCAGCGCCACGATGTAGACCTCCGGATGGCCGAAGAACCAGAACAGGTGCTGGAACAGCAAGGGGCTGCCGCCCTTGTACTGCGTGGCCTGCCCCATCGACAGCAGCGCCGGCATGAAGAAGCTGGTGCCCGCCGCGCGGTCCAGCAGCAGCATCACGCCGCTCACGAAGAGCGCCGGAAAGCCCAGCAGCGCGAGGATGGTGGCGACGAAGATGCCCCACACCGACAGCGGCATGCGCAGCAGCGTCATGCCCCGGCAGCGCGCCTGCAGCACGGTGGTGACGTAGTTCAGCCCGCCCATGGTGGTCGCCACGATGAAGATCAGCAGCGACACCAGCATCAGCACGATGCCGGTGTCGCTGCCCGGCGTGCCGGGCAGAATGGACTGCGGCGGGTACAGCGTCCATCCCGCGCCGGTGGGGCCGCCCGGAACGAAGAAGCTCGCCATCAGCACCAGCACCGACAGCAGGTAGACCCAGAAGCTGAGCATGTTCATGTAGGGGAACACCATGTCCCGCGCCCCCACCATCAGCGGGATCAGGTAGTTGCCGAAGCCCCCGAGAAAAAGCGCCGTCAGCAGGTAGATCACCATGATCATCCCGTGCATGGTGACGAACTGGTAATAGCGCTCGGGCGTGATGAACGCGAAGGCGCCGGGAAAGCCCAGCTGCAGCCGCATCAGGTGGGACAGCACCACGCCGACCACGCCGACCGCGATGGCGGTGCAGGCGTACTGCACCGCGATCACCTTGTGGTCCTGGCTCCAGACGTAGCGGGTCCAGAAGCTTTTCGGCTCCTCATGCTCCTCGTGGTGGGCGGCGGGGACGACGATGCTGGACATGGTCTTCCTTCGGTGCGGGCGGGTCGCGCTCAGCGCTGCGCCTTCTGCTCGGATGCGCCGGCCGGCGGCGCGGCGCCCAGGGTCCGGATGAAGGCCACCAGCGCCGACAGTTCGTCGTCGGACAGGGGGATCTTCGGCATCACCGGCGCGAAGCCCTTCACGCCGCGCGCCGCCTGCGGATCGCGGATGAAGGCACGCAGGTAGGCGTCGTCCACCAGCGCGGTGCCACCGTCGCGCAGGGTCTCGTTCTTGCCGTACAGGCCCTTCCAGCTCGGCCCCACGCGCGGGCTGCCGTCGATGCTGTGGCAGGCCACGCAGCCCTTGGCATCGGCCAGCGCGCGCCCCTGCGCCGCCGGGCCGCCTTCGGTGGAAGGCGGACGCTGGGTCATGGCGAAGGTCTGCAGATCCTTCAGCCAGGCCTGGTAGGCGGCCGCGTCTTCCACCACCACGAAGGCGCGCATGTTCGGATGGCCCACGCCGCACAGCTGCGAGCACATCGCCTCGAAGCGACCGGCCACGGTGGGCGTGAACCAGAAGGTGCTGATCTGGCCCGGCACCATGTTCATGCGGGCGCGGAAGTTCGGCGCGAAGAAGTCGTGCAGCACGTCGTGCGAGCGCAGGATCATGTGCACCGGCCGGCCCAGCGGCACGTGGATTTCCTGGTCGGAGACGAGGATGTCGTCCTGGCCCGCCGGATCGGAAGGATCCAGCCCGAAGGGGTTGGTCGGCGTGACGAAGCGCGTCTCGGTCAGGCCCAGCTTGTGGTCCCCGCCGGGCATGCGGAAGCGCCACTGCCACTGCTGCCCCAGCACCTCGACGGTCAGCGCATCGGGCGGCGCCTTCACGTAGCTGGCGTAGACGACCAGGCCCGGCGCCAGCAAGGCCATGATGCCGACGGCACTGATGCCGATGAGCCAGCGCTCCAGGCGCTTGTTCTCCGGCTCACTCAGGTACCTCCGCCTTCGGCTTCGGTTTTCGCCTTCGGAGCGGCCGAGCGGCTCATGCGCCGCCCGGTCGCCCTCGCGATGGCGATAGCGCACCACCGTGTAGGCCAGGAAGAGGTTGACCCCGACGAAGAAGATGCCCGTGATCACCAGGGTGATGGTGATGGTGTCGTCCATCGACTTCCAGTTGGACGCGAGCGGCGTGAACCACCAGGGATTGACGGCATGAAATACCACCGACGCGACGACGATGAGCGCCAGCACGGCTGCCATGATCATCTGCGGCCTCCTTCGTCGAATCGCCGCGCAAGCGGACGGGGCGGACCCGGACCTTCAGGGGAACGCCGGAATCATCCGCTCGTCGCCGGCGAAGCGGGCTTCCGGGTGGGCTCGTTCGAGCAGGGCTTCGATCTCCGCCACGCGTGCGGGCGGCAGGTCGACCATCAGCAGCATCCGGCCGGCGGCGATCGCGCTTTCGAATCGCGCCAGCCGCGGGCTGGGAATGGAGATGCCGATCATGCTGGAGGACCAGGCGCCCACCAGGCCGCCCAGCACCGCCAACGCCGCCGCCATCTCCCACTGCGGCCCGTCGGCGGTCAAGGGGAAGGCCAGCGCCGCCACCAGGCCGCTGACCGCGCCGACGCCGCCGCCGATCACCAGTCCGTTCTTGGCGGCAGGCACCAGGTCCGAGGTCTGCCAGACGTTGGCGGCATGGAGACCGCGCATGTCCTCGCCCTCGGGCCCCACGAAATGGATGTGCGCGGCATCGACCCGTGCCTGCACCAGGTCATGCATCACCCGCCGGGCGCTGGCCGCGTCGGGCATCAGCCAGTAGATGCGTCTCTTCATGGCGCCCTCCTTGCTCGTCTTGCGACGAAAGGAAACCATGGAGCGCTTATATGCCAGGGTGAAGGGGTTATCAAGGATGCGCCCGCCTAACCCGCCGCCCGCCCACCCTTCAGGACCCGGCCAGGCTCCTCAGGCGCCGGAGCGTCTCGCCGAAGTCGGCGTGCTCTTCCGTGGACTGCCGCAGAAAGTCCCTGATGGCATCGTGGCGGTCGATCGCGAGGTCCGCCACGCGGTCGGCGCCCTTCTTGTATTCGCCCACCTTGAGCAGCAGCTCGATCTCCTGGTACTTGGCCATCAGCTCGCGCACCTTGCCGGCAGCGGCCTTGTGCTCGGGCGTGATCAGGGCGTTCATCACCCGCGACGCGGAGGCCAGGATGTCGATGGCCGGGTAGTGATTCGCCGCGCCGAGCTTGCGCGAGAGGATGATGTGGCCGTCCAGGATGGAGCGTGTTTCGTCGGCGACCGGCTCGGTCATGTCGTCGCCTTCCACCAGGACGGTGTAGAGCGCCGTGATCGATCCCTTTTCGTTGGTGCCTGCGCGCTCCATCAGCTGGGGCAGCGTGGCGAACACGCTGGGCGGAAAGCCGCGGCGCGTGGGCGGCTCGCCGGCCGCGAGGCCGATCTCGCGCTGCGCGCGCGCAAAGCGCGTGACCGAGTCCATCAGCAGCAGGACCTTCTTGCCCTGGTCGCGGAAATACTCGGCGATGGCGGTGGCCACGAAGGCGGCGCGCGCGCGCTCCATGGAGGACTTGTCGGACGTCGCACACACGATGACCGCGCGCGCCATGCCCTCGGGCCCCAGCTCGCGCTCGAGGAATTCCCGCACTTCGCGCCCGCGCTCGCCGATCAGCGCCACCACGGTCACGTCCACTTCGGCTCCCTTGACCAGCATGCCCATCAGGGTCGACTTGCCTCCGCCCGCCGCCGCGAAGATGCCCATGCGCTGCCCCTCTCCGCAGGTGAGCAGGCCATCGAGGGCGCGCACGCCCAGCGGAAGGGCTTCGCTGATCACGCGCCGCTTCAGGGGGTCTGGCGCGGGGCCGTACACCGGGTAATGCCTGGCCACCACCAGGGGGCCTTTCTGCGCCAGGTCGATGGGGTGGCCCAGCCCGTTCAGCACGCGCCCGAGCAGCGCGTGGCCCACCGGGACCATCTGCTCGCGACCGGTCGGGAAGACCTCGGTATCGCCCGAGATGCCTTGCGTTCCGGTGGAAGGCACGAGCAGCGCCGTGCCCTTGGAAAAGCCCACCACCTCCGCCTGGATGGACAGGATCTCCCCCGGATTGCGCAGCAGGCAGACTTCGCCCATGCGCACCGTAGGCACGACCGCCTTGACGATCGTGCCCACGACCTGCACCACGCGCCCGCGAATCTTGATCGTGGCGGCCTGGGCCACCGCGCCGCGCAGGTTGCGGGCGATATAGCCCAGTTCACCGGAAGTGCGCGCGGGAGGAAGCTTGAAGCCGGGAGGCGTTGCGCTCAAGGATGCTCCGCTGGGTCGGATGCGGGCGCTGCGAGCGGCGGCGCGGCGAGCGCGGGATCGCCTTCGAGCTCGGGCTTGGGTGCGAACACGCCGACCAGTGTTTCACGCAAGACCTTCAGCTGGCCGGAGAGACTGGCCTCGACGACGCCGATCTCGGATTCCACGATGCACGCGTCGACGGCGACCTTCGCATCCGGATGCACGTCGATCTGGGCCACGGCCGGGAACTGGCGGCGCAGTTCGTCGAGCTGCCCGCGCACGTGCTCCACCTGCGACGGATGCACCGACAAGCTGAGCTGCTTCTGGCTGCGCACCAGGTCCAGGCAATTGCGCACGACGGTCGAGACGCGGTCGTGCTCGTCGACGAAGTCGCTCACCACCTTCTGCACGGCGTTCATCACCAGCTCGACCATCTCGGTCTCGACGCGGCCATAGTACTGCGCGGTCTGAGACACGATCTCGACCATGCTGCCGCTCTGCGCCAGGCGAGCCGATTCGAGGCCTTCGCGATAGCCGCGCTCGCACTCGGCACGATGCGCCGCCTCGGCCGAGGAAACGATGGCATCCGCCCGCTCCCGCGCCTCGGCGACCGCCTGCCTGGCGTCCTTGAAGGCGCAGAAGTCCTCGGCCTTGATGACCTTGCGGGACAGGTCGAGCCGGCTCAATGAAGATGGGTCGAGAGCAATGAACACCAACGAGGCTCCACGATAGACAGGACGGACGACACGAGGCGCATCGCAGCGGCGGGCTCCGCATCGCACGGGCTCTCGGCATCCGGGCGCGGCAACTTCAGCAGAAATCGGGCGGCCACGGGCTCGGGCCAGGCTTGTGCGGCGCGCGCGAGCCAGCGCAGCCCGGTCGATTCGGCGGATACCGCACGGTCGATGTCCGGGCTTGCGTCCGGCTTCAGGGGCAGCAGGCTGGCCGTGCGCTGCGCGAACTCGAAAGGCGCAGGCGTGAGCCATTCGCGCCAGGCCAGCACGTCTTCGCGCAGCAGGCAGCGCCGCACCTGCCCCGCGCAAGCGACGGCGGCCACATGCAACGCGAGGCGATGCAGCGACCGTCCTTTCAGCAGGGCGACAGGCCATTCGGCGCTTGAGCGCCGCGTGCCGCATGGTTGCAGGTCGAGGACGCGCACGATGTGTCGGGACAAATGGCGCCGCGCGCGGGGATGGTCCCAGAGCGTGGCCGGCACGGGCGGGGGAATGAACTCACCCCGGCGCGACGTGTCCAGGTACTCGGCCGGCCACTGGTCGAACTCGTGAACCAGCCAGCGCACCTCGGCAAGCGCCTTGGCAGGAAGTGCGGGGTTGCGAAGCGGATCGGAGCTCACGTCGCGTCGCCCTCGGCCGCAGGAACGGGTGCCTGCGCATCAGGGATGGCGGGCGCCTTCCTGCGCTTGCGCCAGGTCGCGAAAGCCACCCCGGCGAGGATGCAAGAGGCGAGCAGGCCGCCGGCCAGCGGCGACACCCACCACGCCCACATCGTGCCGTTGCCGCCGTTCGCCGTGGGCGATGCGTTCGCTCGCTGCGTGCCGGCGTCGACGCCGGAGGCACGCGGGCCCGTGGGCACGAGCACGACGGTCACTTTCTCGATCTGCAGGCCAGGGATGCTGCTGGCCACCAGACGGCGGATCTGCGGGATCGACTCTTCCAGGTGCACGCTGCGCCGATGCTTCACGAACACCGCGGCCGACGAGGGCATGGCCGGATCGCTGCCGGCACTGCGCTCGGGCAGGACCACATGCACGCGCGCGCGAACGATGCCGTCGATCTGCGAGATCGTCTCCGACAGCTCCTGCGAGAGCGCCCAGAGATAGCGCGCGCGTTCCTCCAGCGGCGAGGAGATCAGGCCTTCCTTCCGGAACACGTCGCCCATGTTGCTGCGGCGCTCGCGCGGGAGGCCCTCGGCGTTCAGGTGCTCGATGGCCCGCGCCGCGACGGGCTGCGACACCTCGAGGTTGATGCCTTCCTTGCCCGGGAGCTTGCGTGCGTCGATCCCCGCCTCCTTCAGGGACGCGAGCACTTCGTTGGCATCGCGTTCGTTCAGGTTGGCGAAGAGCTGCACCGAGCCCTCGCAGCCGGCCAGGACGCATGCCGCCAGGGCGCAAATCAGCGCGCGCAGAATCGTGTGCATGCTCTTCCTACTGCAGTTTCGTCAGCTGGTCGATGTGCTGCGTCGCCTTCTGCACCGCCCGGCTGACCAGCTCCACGCGCAGCGAGGTATCGACCAGCCCCAGTTGGATGCTCAGAAGCTCCGTGGCGCCCACCTGGGTGGGGTCGCTCAGGATCTGCTTGATCCGGTTCGACTGTTCCGCATAGCCGCGCCCGAACTCCTGCATCGAATGCATGAACGCGTCGCTCCACCCGGCGCGCGCGACCTCGCCCACATCGGCCCACCCATGGGAGGCCCCTGCCGGCGACGCCATCGCGTTGGCGAAGCGCGAGACATCCGAGGCCGCGGCCGGCCCGAGCACGGGCTCGTCGAGCCGCGCCCCGGGCAGTGCACCCTGCGACAGGATGGAGATGATCTCGCCGTTCATGCGGGGCTCGCCGTGCTTTCGCTTGCGGACGGATCGCGAGGGATCTCGACCAGCGCGGTGCTGCGAGCCGCTGCGGGCCCGGCCCCTGGAGGCGGCGATTGCAGCAGGCGCGATGCCATGCGCACGTGCGGCTGGGCTTCGTTGCCCGCGGCACATTCCCTGTCCACCAGTTCCTGGAGCACTTTGCGGGCTTCGGCCAGGTGGCCGGCTTCGATGAGCGCCAGGCCCAGGAAGGTGCAGAGCTCGGGGTCGGCGGGGTGCGCACGCAGCGCCTCGTCCCGCAAAAAGCGCGCGGCCTCCCCGGCGCGGCCCGCCCCCATGTCGGCCAGCGCCAGGCCGATCCAGGGCAGCACCGCCTCGGGCCGGACCACGCGCAGCGCCGAGAAGAGCGCGGCTGCCGCGCCCCGTTGACCCGACTGCGCGGCGAAGAAGCCGATCTGGGCGAGCAGTTGCAAGTCCGACCGGCTCAGTGGGAATTCGTGATGGGCATCGGGCATGTGGAGGGGCCTTCGATCAGTTCGCGCAGGCCGTCGGCCCGCAGCATCGCCGCCGCGTCGTTCTGCGCCCGCGCCATGCTGCCGACCTCGTCCAGCAGGCGGGTGGCTTCGGCCCGCAGTCCCTGCAGCAGCAAGGCTTCGACCTGCATCAGCCCGCAGTCGAGGAAAGCGGGGGCCAGCGCGAAGGCGCGGCCGAACGCCGCGGCGGCCGGGGCGAATTCATCGAGCCGCCGGTGGCACAGGCCGAGCGCATGCCAGAACTGCACACGCTCGGGCCGGAAGACCGTGAGCGTGGAAAGCATGGGCGCGGCCCGGTCGGCGTGCCCCAGCCGCAGAAGATTGCAGGCGGTGACATAGATGCCGTTGATCTGCGGGTCGGAGAGCCGCTGCATCATGGCCTGGACCCGGGCCTGCAAGTCCTGCACCATGGTTTCGAGGTCGGCCGTCGGGTCGGGCATTCCACTCGACTTCCGCTGCGTAGTCGTTGAGATCCTGCTTGGCTCCGACCATGACTTTGGCGACGTTGGCCATACCCATCTGGTAAGTGTTGACGCCCGTGAAATCGCCCTCGGTGGCGGGCTCGGCGTTCGAGAATTCCCATTCGACCTTGGTTCCAGGCAGGGTGACGGTGACGCTTTTTGCTGTTCCCATGGCTTCTTTCGATCTCGCTGAATAGACGGTGTCCTGCTGTCAGTCGATAGGTAACTCGGCATCTGGACGAGGTTCCGTCCGAGAGGTCGTGTGGCCTCGCAAATAGTCGCGCCAATGAAGTCAGATCAAACGGCGTGTCTCAAATGGACTCGAGCAATTGAAGCGGCAGGGATTCCGGGGTGTTCAGCTGCTGCACCAGCTGGGCCTGAACCACTTGGGCCGCGGCCGCCTCGCCTGCAGCGATTTCTTGCCGCTGAGATTGCTGGCGCACGTGTTCGTGCCGGATGGGCGACGTTTCGCTGGACGGATCGCGCGCGTTCTGTTCAACGGCAACTTCCTCGGCACGGGCGTCATTGGCCTGAAGGGTCGGAAGGTCCAGAAGCTCGGGCGGTGCGGCCGAAAGCTCTTGAGGCGCTTCGGGTGCGCGAGCGATCTCCTCGACGCGACCGACGGCTCGGAGGTCGCCCGGCGCAGTCGCGCCCGAGGCTGTCGATCGATCTGACTGGGCCGATACCGCGCCTGCCAGGCCCGCACTTCTTGCGGCGTCCTCCTGCAGCTTCACCTCCCTTTGACGCTGCAGTTGCTGCTGCTTGAGCTGGAGCCTGCGCAGCGCAGTTGGGATGCGCGGGTCGATCGAAGGCGAGCCCGCGATCTGGCAGGATTCCTCGGCGACGAGCTCCGGAGGCGCGTCGCCCGGTGCTTCCTGCGGCGGCTCCTGCGGTCCTTCGTCCGGGGCCTCCGGCGCGCCCGCTCCCTGCGGCGCGACCGTCGGCGCATCATGCGGCGATTCGTGTTGCGCTTCCAGTGGCACGTCCCTCGGTGCCTCCTGCGCCGCACCCTTCGGCACCTGGGATGCGCCCAGGCTCGGTCGCCCCAGCGGCGACGGCGCCTCGCCAGGGTCTTGAACCAGCGGCGAAGCCGCGAGCGGATGCGGGTCGAACGGGGGGGATGCCGCCTCTTGCAGCAGCGCCTCGAAGCGGTCGGCCAGCAGATCGAGGTCGCTTGATTGTTTCGGCGCCATCGAAGGCATCTGTGTCTTCACGCGGGCCGGCGGTGCTGTGTTGTCGATCCTGTCGCTCATCGGTCTTCCTCGTTTGAAGCGGTTTGCATTGGCAGGTCAGGCGCCTTGCCTGTCTGCCCGGGTACGGGGAACACGAAGCCTGTGTCGGCACGGTCGGAGAAGCCGATCAGACGGCGCACGATTTCATCCGGACCCATGGGGCGAGTGGGAAGGGACAGGAAGATCCGATCGTGATCGGGGTGCGCCGCCCGGATGGCCACGTCACCGAATCCATAGCCTCGGAGTGTGCGCAACGAGGCGACGTTGTCGTCGAAGGCGGCCGTGAGCATCACTTCGATGCCGCAACGGAACGCATGCTCGCAGGCCATGGCCGTCATGCGACGGCCATAACCGCGGCCCTGCCAGTCCGCGCCGATCCAGATGCATAAAAATGCCTCGGTGCCACTGACCGTGATCTCCGTCGAGCCGAGCAGCCCATGCTCCCGGTGGAGCAGGACGTAAGGCACGACGTTGGAGTAGGAACGCCGGTGTTCAATCCATGCCTCGGCGGCGTCCCATTCTTCCAGCGGCGGCAGCAGGGTCCTGGCGGCGATGGCCGGGTCGCGGTACTGCCAGGCCAGCGCCGCCGCATGCTCCACGTGCATGGGCTCCAGGCGCAGTCCGTCCGAACCGATGATCGGTGCTTGCCAAGGATCGCTGGCGCGCGCCACCCGTTGCGTCCAACTCCTGTGCAGAGCGATCGCCTGCGTGTTGTGAGGTGACCGATCCAGGACCGCGCCGCAGATGTTCAGCGCCTGTCGCAGGTCGCCGCAGGCGGCATGGCAGTTGGCTTCCAACAACAGGTCGGTGACACTGGGCGCCTGCAACCCGGACAATGCCTGCAATGCCCGCCTGGCCAGGCAAAGGTCGAAGCATAGGTATGCGACGCGTGCCAGGCCCCGCAGCGTCTCCGGGTCCCAGTGAACGGACGAATCGCACCACATCCTCGACAGGCGCTGCGCGATCCGGCGGCGGTCCACGCGGTGGTTCCTTCGCAGCGCGAGGATCACGTAGGGCCAGACGTCTCTGAAATGGCCGAAGGATCCCAGCGCCCCATCGAGCCAGGCCGTCAGCGCTTCGGCAGGCGTTTCCTCGGTGACCGACATCAGGATGCGCGCGAAGTGTGCGGACGAGCGCGCGTTGTCTACGACTGTTTTCAGGGTGCTCATTGGGATTCTTGAGTTGAACTCGGGCTTGCCGTCTCGGGCTCGTTGCGTGGCGCGGCCGGGCGTGCATCTCCGCTGCCGACCACGCGGGGCGTGATAAGGAAGAGCCGCTCACGCTTTTCCTTGCTGCCCGTCGACCTGCCGAACAGCGCACCCACGACGGGCACATCGCCCAGCACCGGCACGGCGTCGCGCTGCTGGGTTTGGGACTCGGTGTTCAAGCCGCCGATGACGAGGCTTTGCGCCTCGCCGACCATGGCCTGCGTGCTGATGTTGCTGCGCCGCACGGTGGGCAGGTTGCCGATGCGGGTGTCCAGGATGCCGCCGTCTTCGATGTCCACGACCAGTTGCACCGCGCGCTTGTCCGCGTCCCCGACCACCCGTGGCGTGACCCGCAACGTGACGCCGACGGTCACGGGCGTGACCTGCGCGACGCGTTCTCCCGTGGTCTGGATGTAGAAGGTATCCGCCAGGTCGATGAGCGCGCTCATGTTGTCCTGCGTCAGGATGGAAGGCCTGGACACGATCCTGGCGCTGCCCTTTCCTTCCAGCGCGCTGATGCGCGCCTGGATCAGATTGGCGACCGTGGTGCCTGCCGTGCCGATGCTGCTGGCCAGGGCAGCGCCGGAGACGACGGCAGGCACAGCGCCAGGGAGGCCGCCCGACAAGGAGAGCTGCCCCCCCGCGAAGCCCGCGCTGAGCTTGCCCAGGCCGACGCTCCAGTCGACGCCCAGCTCCGACATGCTGGACTTGTTGACGTCGACGATCATGGCTTCGATCTCGATCAGGCTGCTGGGGACGTCCAGGAATTCGATCAGGGCCTTGTAGATGGGGGCGTTTTGCGGCCTGTCTTTCACGATGATGGCGTTCAGCCGGGGGTCCGCCTGGATGACGGCGCCCGTGCGCGTGGCGCCGCGCGCGGCGCTGGCTGGAAGCCGCCGCCCCTCGGGCGCCGCGGGCGTTTCGGCCGCAGCCTCGCCGGCGGGCTTGGCTTCCGTCCGCAACGGCGCGACCAGGTCGGCGATCTCGGGCGACACGCCGCCGGCCGCGCCGCCGGCGATCAGGTTCCGCAGCACGGTCGCGACACCGGGCGTGGCGATCTGCTTGTCTCGATAGCTGATGACGCGGTCGTCAACCGCGGCGTAGCGCAGCCGATAGATCTGGATCTGCTGCTCGGGACGCGCTTCCGGAAGGGCTTTGACGGCGGCCTCGATGCGTTCCACGTACGACTTGGGGCCGGAGATCATGACGGAGCCGTTCTCCTCGATCTCGCTCCAGCCGAACTTGGATTCCAGGAAGCCCATCTCGGCCATGACGCGGCGCAGCGTCTGGGTGCTCAATCCCTTGCCCGGCAGGACGCGCGTCTGGCGCGAGTCGGTGCGGGCGACGTAGAGCGTGCCATCGTGGTGGTACCACATGAGGCCGTACGCGGCGGCCAGCTGGTTGAGAAATTCGGTGGGGTTAGGCGCGCTCGCGCGCCCGAGCATCGGCCCGGCTTCCTGCGGCAACGGATCATCCAGCTGCAGGCGCAGGCCGAAGGTCTGCGCGAAGTTGGCCAGCATCTTCTCGGGCTTCTGGCCGGTGTTCATCAAGGTGAAGGGACTGTCCGGCCATGGGATCGACGCCAGGCCTGCCGTGGCCGTGGTGGCGCTGCGCGCCGCCGCCGCGCCGCACAGCAGCGCGGCGGCCACCAGGCAGCGCAGCGCAGGCTTGCCGAAGAACGAGTGCCGAAAGCTGCCCATGCCTCGACTCAGAGCGTTCCAAAGCGCCCGCGCCAATCGTTCACCGCGTCCAGAAAGTACGCCAGGCTCAGCTCGAACTGGTCGGCGGATGCATCGGCGGGCACGCTCATCTGAAGCACGAGCCGGTCCTGGTGTGGCGTGAGCACCAGCCGGGCCGCTTCCTGCAGCGGCCGCGCCGCGGCGTTCTGCAAGGCGGACAGCATCCTTTCGTCGTCGTTGGCAGCGTGGCCCGAGAGCAGGTCCAGCTGGGCCTCTGCGACGATCTCGCCGCGCAGGCCGGGGTGCATCAGCACCCGCACATTGCCGTCGAACAGCAGCGCCACCGTGCCATCGCTGCGGGGTGGCCCGGGATCGATGCGGGCGCGCAGCAGGTAGCCGGCGAAGCCGGCGTGCGAACGGCTAGAAATCATGACGCAGCTCCTGCGCTTCCCAGGCGAGTTCTTCCTTCAGCCTGCGCACGGCCAGAAGGACCTGTGCCACCGGCTCGATGAACTCGGACGGGATGTACTGGTACACCGCAGCGTGACGCATCAGCCCACGCGCGAGAGGAACGTTCTGCATGACGGGGACGCCGGCCTCCTCCGCCGCGCGCTTCATCGCTTCGGCCACCACGCCTTCTCCCTTGGCCACCACGACCGGCAACGGCGTCTCGCCGGCCTGGTAGTACAGCGCGACGGCCAGATGCGTCGGATTGGTCACCAGCACGCTCGCATCCTTGGTATGCCCGACCGCCTCGCCCATGGCGATTTCTTTGGCGAGTTCCTTGCGGTGGCCCTTCACATGCGGGTCACCTTCCATCTGCTTGTGCTCCTGCTTGATCTCGTCGATCGACATCATCAAGCTCTTGATGTAGCTGTAGCGCTGCCACACCAGGTCGAGGACGGCAATGGCCAGGAAGGCGATGAAGGTGCACTTGAAGAGAACCCACATCATTTCTCCGAGGAGCCGCCCCGACTCACCGATGCTGGTGAGCGGCAGCTTGACCATGATCTGGAGGGAGTCGCGCACGACGAAGTAGACGATGAAGGACAGGATGAGCACCTTCAGGTTCGTCTTCAGGAACTCCACCAGGCTCTTCATGCTGAACATCTGCTTGAGGTTGGCGATGGGGTCGAGCTTGTCGGCCTTCGGCATCAGCGCCTTGAAAGAAACGAGCATTCCCGTCTGGGCACCTTCGACCAGAAAGCCGACGACCACCACGATCAGGATGTAGGGCAGCAGGACCGCCGTGCCGGCTCGCAGCATGGACGTGGTCGCAACGGCCAGGGCGGAAGAGAAGTCATGCCCTGCCAGCTCGCCGGCCTGCACGATCATGGCGGCCAGCTCCCTGAAGATGTCTCCCCCGGCGGCGAGCGTGTAGCCCACCAGCGCGCCCATCATGACGACTTCGGTGAAGTCCTTGCTCTTCGCGATCTGCCCGTCTTCCCTCGCCTGCCGAATGCGGTGGGAGGTCGGCTGCTCGGTCTTTTCGCTCATCGGGGCCTCGCGATGGGAAATGCCTCGCCGGCGGTGCGCAGCACCTGGGCGAAGCTGTCGCGCAGCGTGGTGTGCGCGACGTCGAAGAGAACCGGCGCGTAGATCGCCAGCACCACCATGGCCACCGCGCTCTTGATCGGCATGGCAAGAAAGAACACCTGAAGCTGGGGCACGAAGCGACTGACCAGCGCGAGGCCGCCTTCGCACAGCAGCATCGAAAACACCACGGGCGCGGACAAGAGCAGGGTCAGATGCATCAGGCGATCGATCTGCTGCAGCAGCATCGGCACGGCGGCGGCCTCCGGCCTGGGCCATGGCTGGAACACCGGCCACAGAGCAAAACTGTCGTAGATGACGGACAGCACGAGCAGAAAGCCGCCCGTGACGAAGGCAAATGTCACGATGGCCTGGTTGAAGAGCTGTCCGAGCGGAGAGGTTTCATGCCCGGTCAGCGGATTGAGGGTCTGGCTGAGATTGGTGCCGCGCTGCGTGTCGATGATGTCTCCCATCGCCTCGACCGCCCAGAAGGGAACCGCCAGCACGAAGCCGATGAGCGCGCCCAGCAGCGCCTCGCGCAGCACGATGAGTGCTGTTTCGTGGGCCGACCGGACCTGGGCCGCCCCTTCGGCCAGGCCAGGCACGAGCAGCAGCGCGAAGCAGCCCACGACCCCGACCCGCAGTATCCCTGGCAGTGCTTCGCGGCTGAGCAGCGGCAGAATCGAGAACACGCCGAACATCCGCGGTACGGCGAAGCCGAAGGTCGAGAGAAACTGCATGGGCGCCTCGAAGAAATCCATCGCTAGCGCGCCACCAGTGGAATGGCGTCGAAGAGGGCCACGGTGTAGTTGAAGATTTCCCCGCCGATCCATCGCGCGGTGAGGAACAGCGTCAGGCCGACCGCGACCAGCTTGATGGCGAACGAAAGCGTTTGCTCCTGGATCTGCGTGAGCGCCTGCAGCAGGCTGAACAGGGTGCCGACGACCGATGCCACCACGATGGGCGGAAGCGAGAGCCAGAGAACCAGCAATAGCGCACGCACCGCGTGGGAGACGATGTCGACGATTTCCATGCGGCCTGATCCTCAGAGGCGGTAGGTCATGACCAGGCCCTGGAGCATGCGCGACCAGCCGTCCACCATGACGAAGAGAAAGAGTTTGAGCGGCAGCGAGATCGTCACGGGCGAGACCATCATCATTCCCATGGCCATGAGGATGTTGGAGATCACCAGGTCGATGACGATGAAGGGCAGGAAGAGCAGGAACCCGATCTCGAAAGCGGCTGTCAGCTCGCTCACCACGAAGGCCGGCACCAGGATGACGAGGTCGTCTTCCCGCGCCAGGCCTGCCACCTTGGCGGGCCACATCCGCTTGGCCTGGCTCAGGAAGAAGGCGCGCTGCTCCGGCTTGCTGTTGCCGAGCAGGAATTTGCGCATCGGCTCCGCACCGCGCTTGGCCGCCGCGAACAACGAGGAGATGTCCGCGGTAGGGCTTGGCTGGGCCTCGAAGGCGTCGGCCATCTCGTAGCCCACCGGGGCCATGATGAAGACCGTCAGCATCAGCGCCAGCGAGTACAAGGCGATGTTCGGCGGTGTCTGCTGCACGCCGATGGCACTGCGCACGAGCGACAGCACGATGGACAGCTTCAGGAAGGAGGTCGTCGTGATGACGATGAGCGGAACGAGCGCCAGCAGGCCCAGCGTGAAGGCCAGGACGATGGGATCGAGATTGATCATGGCGCCTGCACTTCCGCGCCGAGGCGCAATATGCAGACACCGATGCGCCCTTCGATGTCGACCAGCTCCCCCTCGCCCATCAGCTTGCCGTTGACCCGGATGTTCACCCCCGCGCGGGGGTCGCGACCCAGGTTGAAGATGTAGCCGGGACGCAGCGTCTTCAACTCGGCGAGCGCGATTTCGCGGTCCCCGAGATCGAAGGTGAGGCGCACCGGGATGCCGTCCAGAATGCCGGCGGCGGCGTCGGCGTCGTCGCCGGAGTCGAGGTCGGACATGATTTCGTGCACTCCTTGGATGACTTTGAGCTCCTGGCCTTCGAGTCGGCAGCGCAGCCCGACGCCCGGGCCGAGTTGCAGAACGACATGGTTGTCGCGGGTGATCAGGCTTTCGTCGAGCACGATCACGTCCCGGCACGCGAGCTGGGCCATGGCCTCATGCGAGAGGTCGACCCAACCCACCAACAGGCTTGCGCGCACCGCCAGGCTTTGCCACGCGTCATCCACGGGTTCCAGCGGGTGTTCCCTGAAGGCGGCGGCGAGGTAGCGCGTAGCCGATGCATCGAGAAGCAGCTCGCCCTCGAGCCGGGCGTCCTCGGTCCAGGCTTGCCACGCGTAGCGCTCATGGCTTCCTCCCTGCGGCGCATGGCTCGTCACATCCCGCAACTGCACATGCTTTCGCGTGCCGTTCTCGATCGAGGCCGAAAGGTCGCCCAGCGCGCCCTCGACGCATGCGAGCACCAGCTCGGACGGGAGGCGCATGCCCGCGTCCAGGCCCAGCAGGCCGGCCGAGAGTTCCTGTGCAGCGAAGGCGGACAACGCGAGGAAGACTCGGGCGCCGCCCCAATCGCATTCCACGTAACACGCTGCGTCGGCGCTCGTCGCGCTGACAGGAAGAAGGCGGAAGGACCACTCCCGGCCATTCCAGACCGCTCGCACGGGGCTGCGGCTTCGGCACAGCACGTTGCGCGCGCTCAGGATGTCGCGCGCCACCGTGGCGATCTTGAGAGGCCGAGCAGCACTGACCGCAGGTGAAAGGGTCACGCGGAAGCCTCCGAGGACTCGAAGTGACCGATGCGAGCCCCGCCCGGCCCGAAGAGCGCCACGCAGACAGGCCGCTGGAGACGCGAGGCCAGGTCTCTCCCGAGCGACGGCAGTCGAGGAATGAACCAGGCTGGATTCGCGGACGCGTCGCAATGGATCTCGACATGCAACGTCCCGCAGCTCCCATGGAGCCGGAGCGTCGTGTGGGGGGACAGATCCTTGCTCGGGACCACGCGCACTTCGCCGTCGGTGCCTGACGCTTCGCGGTCCCACACGTTCTGAACGTGGGACGCGAGATCCGAGACCGAGGGGTCGTCGTCCTTCTGTGCAGATGCCTGCGCCGCCCTGTCCCCGGCCGACCCGGGTCGGCCCGCCTCGAGCAAGGCCGCGAAGCGGTCTGCGTCGTCGGCGAGGTCGGCCCGCTCCATCGGCCGCTGGACCTCCTCGCCGACCGGCAGGTAGAGCGGGCCAAGATCGACCAGACGTGGTCTGCCGCTCATGTCTCGGCACCTCCGGAGAACTCGCGTCCGGGCACGCGGGCGGGGTGTTCTTCCAGCTCGAGGCCGGCCCGATGCTCCTCTTCTTCCAGCCCTCGCGCGATCGCCTGCTGGTGCAAGTCTCGGAACTTGTCGCATGCCTGCATGGCGGCGCGCCAGGCAGCGGTGGACGCATCCACGACTTCGCGTTGCTGCTTGCGCGCTTCTTCTGCCTGTTCGACCGCCTGCCTGTCCTTCTGCTCGACCTCCTTCATCGCGACGATCTCCGCGTGGAGGTCGTCCAGCTCGCGCACGACGACCGGGCGCGACATCAGGTCGCGGTAGAGTGCTTCCTCGCGTTCGCGATGCTCCTGCACACGGGATTCGTGGGTCTGCCTGGCGTCGCGCAGCGCCTGCATGGCCAGGTCCAGCTCGTGCTTGGCCTTTCGCAGCTCCCGCTCGCGCCCTTCCTCCCGGACGCTCTTGATGCGCAGAAGACCTCGGATCGCGTCCATGGGGTGTGCCTTCAGGCCTGCTCGTCGAAGCCGGCATCGCGCAACAGCGCCCGCAGCGTCGCGCGCGCGCGCGACACGCGGCTTCGCACCGTGCCGACGGGGACACCGAGCTGCGACGCAGTGTCTTCGTACGAGAGCCCGTCGACGGAGACGAGCAGCAGCGCCTCGGCCATGCCCTTGGGCAGCTCGCCCAGCTTGGCGACGACGATGTTCATGACCTGTCGGCGCGACAGCACGTCGAAGGGATCGCTGGTCGGATCCTCGAGCAGATCGAGGACGTCGGCGGGCTCGAATACGTAGCGGCGCTCCGGCGAGCGGTTGATGTGGTTGCGGATCAGATTGGAGGCGATGCCGAATGTCCAGGTGGAGATCTCGGCCTCGCCACGGTAGGCGGCGAGGTTCGTCGCCGCCTCCACCAAGGCCTGCTGCGCGACCTCTTCGGCATCGGTCGGGTTGCCGACGCGCCGCAAGACGAAATAGCGCAGTGCAGCGCCATAGTCCTTGATGAGCCGGCGGAACAGCGCCTCCTTGTCCATCGCGGCGACGGCCGCCGCCGGGGCCAACGGCGGCTCCGGCTTTCCAACGTCTTCCAACCGGATCGGGATCGGGCATTCTTGGAGAGGTGCGACGTGCGTCATGAAGGCCAATCCAGGCAAGGGGCGATGGCGGGTCGCGCCGTCAGTGACGTGCGAGGGGCGAGGCAAGCCCGGGACACCGGCTTGCGGGCGGCGGAAGGGTTGTCAGGCGTGAGGGTCGAGGCGCTGCAGGAAGAAGCAGTGGTCGGGCGGCGGGTGCGAATGCGTTGCGCTGCGCCAGGGGCCTCCTCGCGGCCATTCGCTTGGTGAAGCAATGTGAAGCATGCGGCGCAGTCTGCTTGCAGGTAGTTGAAATTTCTATCAGTCCGATGGACTAGGCCACCACCGCATGGACGGTGACGCCACGCGCGTGACGTATGGCACAAGGGCTCGCAGTCAAGCCCCACTCGGCGTGTGGAACTGGCCCAGGCACCTCGTTACTTACCACTGGCATCCAGTCCCCTGGAGGGGCTCATCTACACATGAATGTCGTTAGCAAAGCAAATACGCCGCGTTCGATATTTGGCATGCTCGCCACCGCGGCACCGGGCAACACCGGTGCGGGCAAGACGGGCCGAATCAAAAACGCCGACGCGAAGCAGGCGGCGCTGCCCGAGCGGCTCCGAGAAAAGGCCGAGCAGCGCAAGGCAGATCCATCGAGGCTGGTCGGAGTGCTGCGTGGACGGCCGGAGCCGGCGCTTCTGCAGATGCCTGCGGCCGATGCCGCGCGACGCGCTCAGTCGACCGGCACCCGGCTCAGCAGCCTTGGAAGGCAGGCCGCTTCCCTTCAGCGCGGGCGAGGAGCCGCCGTGGGCCGGAGCTATGCGGCCCTGCGCATGCTGCGTGCCCTGCTCGGCGACGAAGACGAGGACGAAGACCAGGACAGCGCCGGCAGGCGCATCGCAGCCACCGTCCTGGTAGACGAAAAGTTCCGTGACCCAGAGCAGCTTGCCAAGCACCTGCGGGACACGGAGACGCCTGAGGAACTCGCCGAGCTGCTGAAGGATGTGTTGAAAGACGCGCCCCCGGACAGCAAGCCTCTCGATATCCAGACCCTGTGCCAGAAGATCAAGCGATCCGACACATCCACCATCATGGGTTGGCTCGCAGACATGCAAGGGATTCCGAGACTCCTCAAGGGGCAGGAACGCCAGGCACTGCGGGAATCGGTCGAGAACCAGATCCGTCAGTTGGAAAGCAGCAACGCCGCAGCCGACGCGCACGAGGTCGCCACGCTGTGGCTGGCCGACGTGGCGAAGGGCCAGCCCAATCAACCGGAATTCGTTGCGACCTGCGTCGAGGTGGCCAACAAGGCCCCGAGCAACTGGATCGAGCTGACGCGCTCCATCGTGCGCAATTGCCCGTCCGGCTTGGCCACCCCGGGGGCGTTCGAGGCAACGCTGCACAACCTCATCGGGGCGCTGGGCGTCGAAATGTGGACTGTCATCAAGTCCTTCACAAAAGAGCATTTGGCGGCCGTGAACTTTCAACTGCAGCGAGCCTACGAGGGTCGTTCGTTGGTCGACGGTCTCTTCCGCGTGAACGATGAAGTGGCCCCCAGCATGAGGGCCATCACCGCGTGATCATGAGAGGCCCGCAAGTCATCGACATGACCCGGCTGGTCAACGGTGTGCTGGACATCCTGGGCGGGGGCACGCCGATGCCGCGCCACTTTGAGCGGCTGGCGACGAGCTGCGGGCTGCCGGAGGGCGTCCCGACCATCGTGTTCCTGACGAGCCTCAAGCGGGTGCTGGCAGACTTGCCGGAGAAGGCTTTCGACGATCGCCAGGTCCGGATGGCAACGCTGGACGCCGCGCAGGCCGCGCTGGACAACGCCATCGAGCAGGAAGAGGCCCGCATCGAGGCCGAGGGCCAGCACCAGGAGGGATGATGGACTGGGTCGACGACGTCATTGATTCGTTCGGCCAGGCGGCCGGGATGCCCGGACTGCGGTTGGACGAGCAGGGTTGCCTCAGCTTCATGGTGGAAGGCGAACGCCAGCTCACGCTGATCGATCTGGCGCAAAGTGGGGGCGACGAGGTCCTGGTGATCGTTCAGGCCCCGCTGCCTCAGCCGCAGAGCATGAGCATGCGTGCGGCGCTGCAGCTCGCCGACTTCCGCTCCGGCCTGGGCGACCCACCGCAGGTCGCGCTGGACGGCGACCAGCTCGTCGCGACCTTGCGCATTGCAAGGTCTTCCTTCCTGTCGAGCACATTGGACGAGGCCGTGGACACGCTGTTCAAGTTCCATGAGCGCGTCGCGCACGCCGGGAGTGCGGCATGAGTCTTCGGCGGGTCGGCGGCAGCGCGCTCAAGTTCGACAGCGGCATCGACCTCATCGTGCGGGGCACGCCCGCCCCATCGCTGCCGTTCGGGGAAGTCGCGCCTGCGTCGGTGCCGCAGAGGTCGCTCCTCGACCAGCTGTATGCGCTCCCGACCCTCGACGACTATTTGTGGGGCGAGATCGGCGCCGAGGTTGCCGAAGCCGGGCTGCTCTTGCCGCACCGGTTCTGGCAAGGCGTGCGCGACGCGCGAGAGCGCCTGCTGGCCGCGGCGGCCGCCGACGGGCGCAACGCAAGGCTTCTCCATCGGGCCGTGGACGTGCTGGATGACCAGAGCGAGCTGTTTGCGCTTCTTCAGCACTATCGGCTTTCGCTGGTGGCAGGGTGACGATGGCCGGACACCAGGACGAGTCTCTCGACGTCTTGCGCTTGCTGAGCCAGCTTTATCTGCGGCACGGACGGCAGGACAGCGCGCTCGCGTTGCTGCGGGCCCTGTGCGCGCTCGAGCCAGGCGATCGCCGCGCTTCGCTGGCGCTGGCGTATGCCGCGACGCGTGCCGGGCAGCCGCGCGAGTCGGAGCGCGTCATCGACCGGATGCGCGATGAAGGCGAACCATCGCCGGTCCTGGACCTGCTCCAGGGCCAGGCACTTGCCGCACAGGGCCGGCATGGCGAAGCCGAGCAGGCCTTCGAGACTTTCATCGCCCGGCGAGCAGATGAACAGCGCATGTCGAGGGACGCCCGGTGATGAAGCTTTCCCACGGCGCGCAGCGAGTCGTCCAGATGCTGGTCGATCGCAACGACCTCATCCTGGCGGCGTTGATCGTCTGCATCATCTTCATGATGATCCTGCCGCTGCCGCTGTGGCTGGTCGATGCGCTGATCGCGGTGAACATGTGCATTTCGGCCATTCTGCTGATGGTGGCCATGTATCTGCCCAGCCCGCTGGCCTTCTCGTCCTTCCCCTCGGTGCTGCTGGTCACGACGCTGTTTCGCCTGGGCATCGGAATCGCGACGACCCGCCTGATCCTCCTGAACGGCGATGCCGGCCACATCATCTACACCTTCGGCAACTTCGTGGTGGGCGGCAACCTGGTGGTCGGCCTGGTGGTCTTCCTCATTCTCACCATCGTCCAGTTCGTGGTCATCACCAAGGGGGCGGAGCGGGTCGCGGAAGTGGGCGCCCGTTTCTCGCTCGACGCCATGCCGGGCAAGCAGATGTCCATCGACGGCGACATGCGTGCGAACGCCATCGACATGGACGAAGCACGCCGCCGGCGCGGGCTGGTCGAGAAGGAGAGCCAGCTCTACGGTTCGATGGACGGGGCGATGAAGTTCGTCAAGGGTGATGCGATCGCAGGGCTCATCATCGTCTGCGTCAACCTGCTCGGCGGCCTCCTGATCGGCACGCTGCAGCGGGGGATGACGGCCAGCGACGCCATGCGCATCTACTCCATCCTGACCATCGGGGATGGCCTGATCGCACAGATCCCGGCGCTCTTCATCTCCATTGCGGCGGGCATGATCGTCACGCGGGTCAGCACCGGCGACGGGCCGTCGAACGTCGGCCGCGACGTGGGGGCGCAGATCCTCTCGCAACCCAAGGCCTTGCTGATCGGCACCGCGGTCATGGTCGGATTCGGGCTGATCCCGGGAATGCCGACCTTCACGTTTCTGGCGCTGGCCATCGTGCTGGGCATCGTGGGTTACACGCTGTTCAGGGGCGAGACGCAGACGGTGGATGCCTCCGGCAAGCCCTTGACCCTTCCCGCAGTCGACCTGTCCGGCAAGGGGGACAAAGCGGGTGGTGGCAGGAAGGACGTGGGACCCGAAGGCTTTCAGCCGACCGTGCCCCTGATGGTCGACGTGAGTGCGCAGCTGGAGCAGATGTTCTCGGCGGCGGTACTGAACGAGGAACTGGTGAGAGTTCGCCGCGCTCTTTACTACGATCTCGGCGTCGTGTTCCCCGGGCTGCAACTGCGCTTCAACGAACAACTGTCGGGCGAGGCCTATGCCATCCTGGTGGGCGAGGTGCCGGTTTCACAGGGGCGCCTGCGCGCCGCACATCTTCTGGTGCGCGAGTCGCCGGAAAACCTCACCGCCCTGCAAATCCCCTTCGAGAAGGATGCCAAGTTCCTTCCGAACCTGGAGTCGATCTGGTGCCCCGACAGCCTGAAGCCGACCATGGCGAAAGCCGGCATCTCCTACCTCGAGCCCATGCAGATGCTGAGCTACCACATCGCCTATGTGCTGCGCAAGCATGCGGCGGAGTTCGTGGGCATCCAGGAAACGCGGGCGATTCTCACGGAAATGGAAGCCAAGTTTCCCGAGCTGTCCAAGGAGGTGACGCGCGTCATGCCGATCCACAAGATTGCCGACATCCTCCAGCGGCTCGTCTCCGAGGAGATTTCGATCCGCAACGTTCGCGGTGTCATGGAGGCCCTGGTCGACTGGGGACAGAAAGAAAAGGACCCTGTTCTTCTGGCGGAGTATGTCCGCATGGCGCTCAAGCGATTCATCAGCCACAAGTTCTCTGCGGGACAGAACATGCTGCCGGCCTATCTGCTGTCGCCGGCCATCGAGGACCAGGTGCGAACCGCCATCCGGCAGACATCGGGCGGTTCCTATCTGGCGCTGGAGCCTGCGGCGAGCAAGAAGATCGTTGCCGCGGTCAGATCGGTCGTCGGCGACACCTCGACGGCAACGCAGAAGCCGGTGCTGCTCACATCCATGGACATCCGCCGCTATGTTCGCAAGCTGATCGAGCAGGAGGTCGGCGACCTGGCCGTGCTGTCGTACCAGGAGCTGACGCCGGACATCAACATCCAGCCGCTGGCACGGATCTCGACATGAAGAGCAGCGCGGGCCGAATCCGAGAGGTGTCCAGGTGAGCCTCGAGAACACGATGCCTGCGGACGACACGATCGAGTTGCGCGTCTTGCACGGCCCCCAGGCCGGTGCGCGCCTGCCGCTGCAGCATGGAAGAAGCTACACGATCGGCACTTCCGACGCCTGCACAGTCGTCCTGGTCGGCGCGCAAGTCGCGCAGGAGCATGCGCAGATCAGCGTCGATGCCACGGCGATCATGGTCGAGCCTCTGCAGGGCCAGGTCCTGAGCTTAACCGGGCAGGCGATCGAGCCGGGGCCGCTGCCCCTGGGGACCGTGCTTCAGTTCGGCCTTGTCAAGCTCACGGCCGCTCCGGCCGGCGACGAATGGCCGGACGAGGAGGCCCTGCAGGTCCGGAACACAGCGCAAGGCGTGGTCCCGGAGATAGAGGAAGCGGAAGGGGAAGAGACGTCTCGCGAGAGCACCGCGCTCGCGGCGGTTTATTCCAGGCCATCACCTAACGTCGACGACCCATCGACCGGGGCACAGCGCGGGGCAGCGCGTCGGTATGCCATCCCGGGCGCGGTGATCCTGCTGGCGTTGGCCGCCGCATTCGCCGCCGTGCGGCAGAGTTCCGAGGCGACCGCCAGCCCTGGCGCAGCTGCGCCCGGCGAGCAGGAGCAGCGCGTCAAGCTCGTCGCTTCAGACGCGGAAGCAGAAGCGGAAGCAAACGCAGAGGCAGCGGCCCAGGCGGCCGCCAAAGCGGACGCGGACCGCGCTTCGGCGCTGGCCGAGGCCATCAAGAGCTTTCCCGCATCATCCCTGGAACTGAAGCGCGGCGACAGCGGGTCATGGGTGGTGGGAGGAAGGCTTCAAACAGAAGAGCAGTTCCAGCAATTGCGCGAGCAGCTGTCGGCACTCCATCTGCCCATCGAATACAAGGTGATGCTGGACGCCGAACGGCTCGCGGCGCTCGAGCGCTTCGTCCAGAAGCATCGGTCGCCCGGCCGGCTCGAACTTCGCTCGGAGCCGGGGGATGGAAAGGTGTTGCGGATTGTCGGTTCCGCATCGAGCGCAGCGGAGGCGGCGTCGTTCTCCGAACATGCCCGGCGTGAACTCGCTGCTCTCGAACCGATCGAGCTGAACATCTTGCGACCGCAGCAGGTTCGCGAACTCTTCATGGAGCGCCTGCGTGACGCTGGGCTCGGCGAAAAGTTCAGCGTCGTCGCAACCGAGCCGGCGCTCGAACTGCGCGCCAGCCTCAGCTCGCAGGAAACGCGTCGCTGGGAGGCGCTCTTCCTGGATTTCACGCGGCTCCACGGAAGCACCCTGAAGATCAGTGCCCACGTCGAAGCAGCGCCCGATCCGGCTGCGGCGCAAGTGGCGGCCGTCGTGGGCGGCGCCTTCCCCTACATCGTGACCACCGGCGGTCAACGCATCACGCCGGGTGGCGCGCTCGGCGGGCAAACGGTCGTTTCGGTGCGCGACGGCGAGATCGCGCTGGCCGACGGAACCCGCGTTCGATATGGACCTTGAAAGGCTGATGATGACATCTCAGGAACAGCACAACGATTTCGAGGTGGAGCAGCACCTGCGCGCCGACACGAGCGGTCGATACCGTGCAGAGCTGCGGGTCAGATTGGGCGACATGCACGACGCCTGCACGCTGGCACGCCGGCAACTGCACGATCGCGATACCTACCGGCGGCTGGAGGCCGGCATGGCCGCAGTGGGGGTGGCAGTCACCGTGCTCGACCTGATGCCACCTGCCGGCGCTGCGCGCGAGTACGGCTCCGGGGGCCAGGGCGCGTAGGGCGGTACATAGGAATGTGTCGGAGCGTTAACACTTGCCAGTGGCTTCAGGCACAGACGGTTAATTCGTTCGAACCTAAGGAGTAGTCATGGGTGTATCTCTCGGATATTTGCAGGACCTGTTCGACGTTCCTGTCACGAAGTCGGAGCTTGACCTGCAAACCGCGATGAGCGCGATCAAATCCGGCAAGGATGTCGATGCGGCGCAATTGCTTTACTACACCAACCTCGTGAATCAGAACAGCCTGATGATCAGCATGGTCAGTTCCATGGTGAAGGAGCGCGGCGACGTGCTCAAGGGCTGTTGCCAGAAGTTCTGAAGCGAAGTCCACTGGACCACTGGAATCGCATCCGCTGTCCGCACGATGCGAACCGCGCTGCAGCGTTGCGAATGCTTGCTTGCGATGCCCCCGGGGCATCGCTGCGCTTCGCGCCTTGCATCGCAGCCCGTCGCGCGCGTCCCGCGGGCGCCGTTTCAATGATTCAGTGGACCAGGCTACTGCGAAGCACTTTCCGGGCAGGCGCCCGGCAGTGCGGCGCAAGCGCGCTCCTCGACCAGTTGGTCCAGGCCCAGTCGATGGGCCGCAGCGATCGCTTCCGCACGCGAACTCACCTCCAGAGCGGCGAGCACGGCCGTCACATGGGCTTTGACCGTTCCCATGGCCAGCTTGAGATTGCGGCAGATCTGCTTGTTGGAGTTGCCCTGGAGAAGTTCGCGAAGGACATCGATCTGGCGATTGGTCAAGCCCCTCGCGGCGGCCTTGGCCGAGAAAGCCGACGTGCTGCGTGCGGAAATGTCGCTCTCTTGCGATGCGCTACCGGAGATGAGGCGCGCCTCCGGTGCGCAGAGTCCTTCATTCAGGATGGAGCGCAGCGCACTCAGCAGGATCTGCTGGCCCGACGGGTCCTCCATCAAGGCGGGGGCGCTTTTCTGAAGAGCCGCCTGGATCGTCTTCGTGTCGCACGTTCCTGACAGGATGACCAGGCGCCCAGCACGGCACTGCGACAAGAGCGCTTCCACACCCGACAGGCCGGCCGAGCCAGGCACCTCCGCGTCGAGCAGGGCCTGGCCGGTGTCAGGATCTGCCTGGACAACATCTGCGAGCCCGCCCATCGGCGTGCCTAGCGTACCGACGGCGACGAGCAACACGGCAAGTTCATTGTTCTTCATGAGGACTCTCCCTTGTCCGATAGATCGTCAAACGGTGGATTGCGCACCCTGGGGGGCGGTGCACCAAGCCACAAGGCAGTTCTGTTGGTCGGGCTGGACGTTCGCAAAAACAGCAACGACCTTGCTGTGCACAAGGCGCTACGATCAATATAGAGCAGCGAACCGCGGCGAAATCCCGGCAGCGACATTTCGCAGAATTTGGAGGCCCGGGCGCCGCTGGCCGGCACCGTCGAATTCATCGAACACGGCCGGCGTGGACGGCGGCATCATGCGTGATCGAACAGAAGGCCAGGTCCTCCATGGAAACGCGCGTACTGCCCCCCGACCCTCCCTCGCCCTTCCGCGGCTTTGCCGGCTCCCTACCCCAGCGTTCTGCCGGACGCGAGCGCATCACGCAGGCCTACCGCCTGTCGGAGCAGGAAGCGGTGTCCACGCTCCTGGCCCAGGCCAGCACGCCGCCCGAGCTGGCCGCGCGCGTGAACGCGCTGGCAATTCGCCTCACGGCGCGCCTGCGCGAGCGAAATGGCGCCGTCGGCCGGGCGGGCCTGGTACAGGGGCTGTTGCAGGAGTACGCCCTTTCTTCGCAGGAGGGCGTCGCCCTGATGTGCCTGGCCGAAGCGCTGCTGCGCATCCCCGACAGCGCCACCCGCGACGCGCTCATCCGCGACAAGATCGCCCGCGGCCACTGGGAGGCGCACGCCGGCCATAGCCCCTCGCTCTTCGTCAACGCCGCCACCTGGGGGCTGCTGCTGACCGGCAAGATCGTCTCGACCCACAGTGAGTCGACCCTGTCGGCGCTGCTGACGCGGCTGATCGCCAAAGGCGGCGAGCCGATGATCCGCAAGGGCGTGGACATGGCCATGCGCATGATGGGCGAGCAATTCGTCACGGGCGAGACCATTGCCGCCGCGCTGGCGCATGCGCGCGCCTTCGAGGCGCAGGGCTTCCGCTACTCCTACGACATGCTGGGCGAGGCGGCGATGACGGCCGAGGACGCGGACCGCTACCGTCGGTCCTATGAGAAGGCAATCCATGCCATCGGCCAGGCATCCGGCGGACGCGGGGTGTACGAAGGTCCCGGCATCTCGATCAAGCTGTCCGCGCTGCATCCGCGCTATGCCCGCGCCCAATACGAGAGAGTGATGGACGAGCTGTACCCGGTGCTGCGCCAACTGGCGCTGCTGGCCCACCGCTACGACATCGGCCTGAACATCGATGCCGAGGAGGCCGATCGGCTCGAACTCTCCCTGGACCTGCTCGAGAAGCTGTGCTTCGAGCCGGCCATGGCCGGCTGGAACGGCATCGGCTTCGTGGTCCAGGCGTACCAGAAGCGCTGTCCCTTCGTCATCGACCATCTCATCGACCTGGCGCAACGCAGCGGCCACCGCCTGATGGTGCGGCTGGTCAAGGGCGCCTACTGGGACAGCGAGATCAAGCGCGCCCAGGTCGACGGGCAGGACGGCTTCCCGGTCTACACGCGCAAGGTTCATACCGACATCTCCTACCTCGCCTGCGCCCGGAAGCTGCTTTCGGCGCCGGACCAGGTCTACCCGCAGTTCGCGACGCACAACGCCCATTCCATGGCGGCGATCTACACGTTCGCCGACCCTGCCGCGTACCGGCCCGGGCACTACGAGTTCCAGTGCCTGCACGGCATGGGCGAGCCGCTTTACGAGCAGGTGGTCGGCCGGCCGGAGGACGGCAGGCTCGGCCGGCCCTGCCGCATCTACGCGCCGGTGGGCACGCACGAGACGCTGCTGGCCTACCTGGTGCGGCGGCTGCTGGAGAACGGCGCCAACACCTCCTTCGTCAACCGCATCGCGGACCCCGCGATCGCCATCGAATCGCTGGTCGAGGACCCCGTGGCCGCCACCCTGCGCACCGCGGAAAAGGAAGGCGAGACAGGCCGGCCGCATCCGGCCATCGCGCATCCGGCGGCGTTGTTCGGCCGGGCACGCCTCAATTCGCGGGGCGTGGACCTGTCGAACGAGCAGACGCTGCGAAGCCTGGAGGCACAGTTCGCGCAGAGCGCCCGCATCCCCTGGCACGCCGAGCCGCTGCTGGCAGAAGCCCCCGAGACGCGGGAGCCGGCGTGGAAGCCGGTGCTCAACCCGGCCAATCACCGCGACGTGGCCGGACAGGTCCGGGCGGCGGGCGAGGACGAGATCGAAGCCGCCCTGCGCAGTGCGACCGCCTTCGCCCCGGCCTGGGCGGCCCATCCCGCCGCCGAACGCGCCGCCTTGCTCGAACGCGCGGCAGACTCCCTGCAGGCGCGCATGCCGCAGCTCCTCAGCCTCTTGACCCGCGAAGCCGGCAAGATCTGCGCGAACGGCGTGGCCGAGGTGCGCGAGGCGATCGATTTCCTTCGCTTCTATGCGGGCCAGGCCCGCGCCGACTTCGACACCGCCGACCACCGGCCGCTGGGCCCGGTGGTCTGCATCAGCCCGTGGAATTTTCCGCTGGCGATTTTCCTGGGCCAGATCGCCGCAGCGCTCGCCGCGGGCAACCCGGTGCTCGCCAAGCCGGCGGAGCAGACCTCGCTGATCGCCGCGGAGGCGGTGCGCCTGCTGCACGAGGCCGGCGTACCCGCCGCGGCGCTGCAGCTCGTCCCGGGCCGCGGCTCCACCGTCGGCGCGCGGATGGTCGCCGACGCGCGGGTGCAGGGCGTCATGTTCACCGGCTCGACGGAAGTGGCGCGCTCGCTGCAGCACACCCTGGCCGGCCGCCTCGGCCCGACCGGGGCGCCCGTGCCCCTGATCGCGGAGACCGGCGGGCAGAACGCCATGATCGTCGACTCCTCGGCACTGCCCGAGCAGGTGGTGGGCGACGTGATCGCCTCCGCCTTCGACAGCGCGGGCCAGCGCTGCTCCGCGCTGCGGGTCCTGTGCCTCCAGGACGACATCGCCGACCGCGTACTGCACATGCTGCGCGGCGCGGTCGCCGAGTCGACGGTGGGCGATCCCGCATCGCTGCACACCGACATCGGGCCGGTCATCGACAGCGGCGCACGCGACACCATCGAAGCGCACGTGGAGGCCATGCGCGCGCGCGGCCGGCGCGTCACCCGCCTCGGCCGCCACGCACCGGAGCAGCTCGTCCGGGGCAGCTACGTGTTGCCGACGATCATCGAACTGGCCAGCATCTCGGAGCTCACGCGGGAAGTGTTCGGCCCGGTTCTGCACGTGGCGCGCTACGCGCGGCGCGAACTCGACGCGCTGGTCGCGCAGATCAACGCCACCGGCTACGGCCTCACGCTCGGCCTGCACTCCCGCATCGACGAGACGATCGATCAGGTCGTCGCCCACGCCCGGGTGGGTAACATCTACGTCAACCGCAACATGGTGGGCGCCGTCGTCGGCGTGCAGCCTTTCGGCGGCGAAGGCCTGTCCGGCACCGGTCCCAAGGCGGGCGGTCCCCTTTACATGTACCGCCTGCTTTCCGCGCGTCCGCAAGACGTGCTGGCGCGCGCGGCCACCACCGGCCTCCCGGGCTCGACCGCGGAAGGTGCCGAGCCCGGCACGCCGCCCGCATTCGGGTCGCTGGTCGACTGGATCGCCGGCCATCGCGATCGCGCCCTCGCGCTGCGATGTCAGGCGCTGGCGCAGCGCGCGGCGCCCCGCGGCGCGCGGCTGCTGGCGGGCCCCACCGGCGAGCGGAACATGTACACCCTCCACCCGCGCGAAGCCGCCCTGTGCCTGGCACGCGACGAGGATTCGCTGCTGTACCAGACGGCCGGCGCCCTGGCCGCCGGATGCCGCGCCATCTGGCCGTCCGAGCCGGCGACGCAGGCCCTGCACGCGAGCCTGCCACCCGACGTACGGGAGCGGATCGCCCTGGCCAGCGACTGGACGGCCGCCGGCGCTGCGTTCGACGTCGCGCTGCACCAGGGCAGCCGGGAAAACCTACTCGCCGCGTCGGTCCGCCTGGCGCAGCGCGAGGGCCCCATCGTCGGGCTGCGTCCGTTCGGGCTGGCGCACGAGGACAGCCCGCTGGAGGCTCTGTTCCTCGAACGCGCCGTCAGCACGAACACCGCGGCGGCGGGCGGCAACGCAAGCCTGATGACGATCGCCTGACCGGCCAGTGCCATCCGATGCGCAGAGGCGAGCGCGCGCTCGGCAAGTCCTACTTGCTGATCTCGAGCTTGTATACCCGCTCGGTCCCCACCGAGTCCGAGCGCACCGCGTAGTAGCCGTCGGTGGTCTGCAGGATGAAGCGGCACCACTCCTCGGTCGGCACCCCGCGCCATTCGATGAAGATGCAATAGCGCCCGTCGTCCGAGATGTGCCACTTGCCCGGCGCCGTGGTTGGCCGCCCCGAGGCGCCGACCGCGCCCGCACCTCGGTTGTCCGAGGACACCACGAAACTGCCGCCCGCGTCGTTGCTCCAGTGGTGCACGTTCCCGCGTCCGCTGGTCCGGCTCATCCTGGCGCCGGTCAGCAAGGCGATGGCCTCGTCCTTCGACAGCTTCCTGGGGCTCTTCGATTCCAGGTCGCGCAGCACCATGTCCTGCGCGTGGGCTGCCGGCAGGGCAAGGCCCAGCAGGACCGGCAGCAGGGGAATCCATCGTCTCGACAGTCGCATATCGACGCTCCTCCAACGCACGGCCGGAACGGGGCCCCACGCGCGTGTCCCCTGGTCCCGGCTCGGCCAGTGGATCGGATGGCCCCCGCTGCATTCTGCGCGATGGCGGCGGCCAGGGCCATGGGCCGAGCTTTCGCAGGTCCTGCCACTACACTCCCTTTCGCTTTTTCGTTACCGCTCCCGGTTACGCACCATGAAGAAGAACGCCCCGGTTCCCTGGCTCCAGGCCGCGCTCGACTACATCCCCGCCTGGCTCGGCTTCCAGCTCGAGCGGCACCAGCAGGTCGGCTGCGCCGTCGCGATCGCGCAGGGCCAGTCCATCGTGGCGGAGTTCGCGCTGGGCAGTGCCGACCTGCGCAGCGGCGAGGCGCTCACGCCGCGGCATCGCTTCCGCATCGCCTCGCATTCCAAGACCTTCACCGCCAGCGGCGTGATGCTGCTGCGCGAGCAGGGCAAGCTGGGCCTGGACGATCCCATCGGACGCCACGTCAGCGGCCTGCACAAGACGCTGGCGAATGCCCGCGTCGGCGAGCTGCTGTCCCATGGCGCGGGCGTCATCCGCGACGGCGAGGACAGCGGCCAGTTTCTCGATCGGCGCCCCTTCTTCTCGCGCGCCGAGTTGCGTGCCGATCTTGCGAAGAAGCAGCCGCTCGAGCCCGGCCTGCAGCTCAAGTATTCCAACCATGGCTACGGCCTGCTGGGGCTGATGATCGAGGAGATCACCGGCACCGACTACGCCACCTGGATCTGCCGCCACGTCATCGCCCCGGCCGGCCTGCGCGAGACCGTGCCCGACATGCCCTACCTGCCGAAATCGGCCCCGCTCGCCAAGGGCCACAGCACCGAGTTCCCCTTCGGCCGGCGCCTGGTCGTGCCGGGCGACAACGTCTGCGACGCGATCGCGCCGGCGGGCGGCTTCGTCGCCACCGCATCGGACGTGGCCCGCTTCTTCGCCCAGCTCGCGCCCGAGGCGAAGAAGAGCATCCTGTCCGCCGCCAGCCGACGCGAGATGATGCACCGCCGCTGGCGCGACAAGCACAGCAGCCAGGAGTCGTACTACGGCTACGGCACCATGAGCGGCGGCGCCGGCGCCAAGGAGTGGTTCGGCCACACGGGCGGCCTGCAGGGATTCGTGTCGCGCACCGCGCGCTTTCCCGAATCGGGCTTCACCGTCAGCGTGCTGTGCAATGCGCTGGACGGGTGGTCCTGGATGTGGGTGGACGGCATCCTGGGCATCCTGGCCGCCTTCAGGCAGCACGGCGCGCCGGGACGCCAGCAGGCCGCCTGGAACGGCCGCTGGTGGAGCCTCTGGGGTGCCAGCGACCTGGTGGCGATGGGCAAGGTGGTGTGCCAGGTCGCGCCTGCCATGGCCCTGCCCTTCGATGGCGCACCCACCGAGATCGAACTCACGGGCACGGACCGCGGCATCATCGCGCGGACCTCCGGCTACAACAGCCCGGGGCAACCGGTGCGCCTCGTGCGGGACCGCAAGGGCCACCCGGTGGAACTGTGGGTGGGCGGCACCAAGCTCCTGTCCAGGGAGGCCGTGGTGGCCGAAGCCATGCAGCGGTACGGCTGAACCCATTTGCGCATCGAGCGACGCGCGCGGCAGTCCGGGCATCGTCCTACGGCCGGCCTTCGATCTCCATGCACACTACGGGTCCGCCCCCCGGACAACGCTCGGCCATGCGGCCGCAGGCGGACACGCCATGACGACGACCCTCGACACCCCCAGCCTCGACATCATCGAAGCCTGCACCCGGGCCTCCCTCGACCTGCTGCAGCGCAACCTCACGCCCCACGGCATCCTGGCCGCGAGTCGCACCGACGCCGCGGTGGCGCGGCGCTACACGCGCATCTTCGGCCGCGATGCAGCGATCTGCGTGATGGCCATGTGCGGCAGCGGCATCCCCGCGCTGGAAGACGGCGCGGTGGCCAGCCTCGACTCGCTCGCGGCGCAGCAGGCGGCCAACGGGCAGATCCCCAAGTACGTCGACCCGGATGGCCTGGATGCCGATTTCTGGTACCTGGGCTGCATCGACGCCACCCTGTGGTGGCTGATCGGCGTGGACCACGTGCGCCGCCATGGCCGCGTCGGCCCCTCGCACTGGAACATGCAGGTGGAGCGCGCGATCGGCTGGCTGCTGGCGCAGGAGCACCAGCACTTCCGTCTCTTGCAGCAGAACGAGGCCAGCGACTGGGCCGACATCATGCCGCGCTCGGGCTACGTGCTCTACACCAACGCGCTCTGGTACGAGGTGAAGCGCCGCTTCGGGCTGGACCATGCCGAGGCGACGCACGAGCACTTCAACCACCTCTTCAACCCCTTCCAGCCCGAGATGCCCAAGTACCACCGGGCGCGGCTGCTGCGGCACTACGCGCGCCGCGGCCGGCGCGATCCGGGGCTGTACCTGAGCTTCGTCAACCTCTCCGTGGTCGGCCACGAAGGCGACGTGTTCGGCAACGTGCTGGCCATCCAGTGCGGCCTCACGGACAAGGCCATGGCCTATCGCATTGTCGAGACGCTCAGCGCGGCGAATGCCAGCGTGCCTTACCCGGTGCGCGTGGTGCTGCAACCGCTGTCGCCGCAGCACCCGCTGTGGCGGCTCTACATGGGGCGCCACCAGCAGAACCTGGTGCACCAGTACCACAACGGCGGCATCTGGCCTTTCGTGGGCGGCTTCTGGGTGATGATGCTCGCGCGCCTGGGCCTGCACGAGCCGGCCTGGTCGGAACTCGCACGCCTGGCGCGCGTGAACGCGCTGGACGACTGGCGCTTCACCGAGTGGTTCCACGGGCGGACCCTGGCACCGCGGGGGATGGCGGGGCAGAGCTGGAATGCGGCGACTTTTCTGCTGGCGCGGCGGGCGTTGGAGGGGGATGGGAGGGCGTGGTGAGATCTGAGCGAACAGGCGAACTCGTTGACCTGATCAGCACCCAGCCGAGCGGCGTGATCCGCGTGACAAGCACGCCCGTCCCAAGAAGCGACACGATCTGCATGGCTGCTTCAACCCACCCTGCGTGTACGAGCGGGCAAACGGCCTTGATATCGGCATCTGCGGTGAGAACCACAGGGAAGGCTTCGCAGACCATGCGTCGCAAAAGCACAAGCGAAGGTGATGAACTGTCCATCTCCCCAGTTTGCATGCGGGCCACGAGACTACCTACACCCTGTGCTTCCCGACAACCCGGCACATGCTCTTGCGGACTACACCGCGCACGATCCCAAAAAGCAGAAGGTCATCGCCAAACGTCTGAAGAGTCTTGCAGTGAAACGAGGATGTCTCTACCTGCACGCTTCAGAACAGGCACCGCAGGAGAACGATGGCGCCGGCAGTCGGGCATGACAGCCTCTTCGTAGCCCCCTCACCCCCGCGTCACCTCGATGCTGTAAAGCCCCCACGGACACAGCGCAAACCGCTCCTTCAACGGCTTGTCCTTGAACGCCGCCAGCGTGTCCGCCTCGTAGACCGCCCATTGCGGCCCCAGCCCACCCAGTGCGAGCGGACGGCCGTCGATTTCGGTGGCCACGATCATCTTGTAGTTGCGCGCATCGGCGATCTTGATCGGCACGACATAGCCGTCGACCGCGCGCATGGCGAGCATCACCTCGCCGGAGGTGGGCACGCCCGCCAGCTCCAGCACGCTGGTCAACAGCGGCCCCGCGAGCGCGTGCTGCCTGGCGTCGTACTCCAGCGTCGGCTTGATGCGGACGGCCGGCAGCCGGCCCAGCGCCTCGGCGTCCACGACGAAAGCCTTGTCGAACTTGACGCCGTGCTTCACCATCAATTGATCGAGCGCGGCATCGACGGGACCGCGGTTGGACTTGCCGATCGCGCCGCTGATGGTGAGAAGACCCGGGCCCTTGGAGGCCGCGTTCGCCGCCTGCGCATGCACCGAGGGAAGAAGTCCGGCAAGCGCCGCCGTGCCGAGGAAGTGTCGTTTTTTCATGGGCGCGATTGTGGGCGGCTCCCGCAACGCTTGTCCATCCAGACTTGAGGCTTACCCTTCCCCCATGCTCCACCAGTCCACCACCACCCTCGACATCCCCACGCCGGGCCGTGGCCTGGTCGAGATCACGCGCCCCGTGGCCGAATGGGTCGCGGCGCAGCGCATGCAGACGGCCCTGCTCACGCTCTTCATCCGCCACACCTCCGCCAGCCTGCTGATCCAGGAGAACGCCGACCCTGAAGTGCAAGCGGATCTCGACCGCTTCCTCGCGCGCCTGGTGCCGGACGGCGATCCGCTGTTCCGCCATCGCGACGAAGGACCCGACGACATGCCGGCCCATGTACGCTCAGCGATCACGGCGGTGCAACTGTCGATTCCCGTGACCGGCGGGCGCATGGTGCTGGGGACATGGCAGGGGATCTATCTTTGGGAACACCGCGTCCGGGCGCATCGGCGGCAGGTGGTGCTGCATCTGGTCGGCGAATGATGGGTCCGACACGACCGAGGCGCGCCCAGGCTCAGGGTTTTCCCCGGCCACGCGGACGTCGATCTTGCGCAGGCTCGTTCGACGTGTCCTTGGAGGGGCATCCTCTGCACATCCCATTCAGGAGTTCATCACATGGCTACCAACCACACCGTCCGCCTGCACCGCGTGCTCCGCACCCCGCCGGACCGCCTCTACCGCGCCTTCGTCGAACCCGGCGCCTTCGAGCGCTGGCTGCCGCCTTTCGGCTTCATCGGCAAGGTCCATCACATGGAGCCGGTGGTCGGCGGCGCCTGGCGCATGTCCTTCACCAACTTCGGTACCGGCCACAGCCACTCCTTTGGCGGGAAGTACCTGGAACTGGTCCCCGGCCGGCGCATTGCATACGACGCGGCCTTTGACGACCAGAACCTGCCGGGCACCATGAAGACCACGGTGACGCTGACCGCCGTGTCCTGCGGCACCGACATGGCGATCGTGCAGGAAGGGATTCCCGAAGTGATTCCTGCCGAGATGTGCTACCTGGGCTGGCAGGAATCGCTGGTCGCACTCGCCCAGTTGGTCGAGCCGGACATTCCGGGCTGATGCCGCACGGCGTTGACGAGCCGAGCGCGCGCCGCCACCATGAGGACCGTTCAGGGCGCTGCCCCAGGAGGTCCCATGGCCGAGATCGACAAGGTGTTCGCGGGCTCGATCCCCCGGTTCTACGACACGCTGATGGTCCCCTTGATCTTCGAGGGGTACGCAGACGACCTGGCGGCGCTCGTCGCCGGTTTCTCGCCGGCGTCGGTGCTCGAAACGGCGGCCGGCACCGGTGCGGTCACGCGGGCACTGGCGCCCCGGCTCGGCGCCGACGCACGCTACGTGGTGACCGACCTCAACCAGCCCATGCTCGACTACGCCGCATCACGGCAAGGGCCCGACAGCCGCATCGAATGGCGGCAGGCGGATGCGCTCCAGCTGCCGTTCGAGGATGCCTCCTTCGACGTCGTCTGCTGCCAGTTCGGCGCGATGTTCTTTCCCGACCGGGTCGCCGGCTACGCCGAGGCGCGCCGCGTGCTGAGGCCGGGCGGGCGCTTCGTCTTCAATGTCTGGGACCGCGTCGAGGAGAACGCCTTCGCCGACGAGGTCACGAACGCCCTCGCCGCCCTGTTCCCGAACGACCCGCCACGATTCCTCGCCCGCACGCCGCACGGCTACCACGACACGGCGCTGATCCGCGGGGATCTGGATCGCGCGGGCTTTACCGCCATCACGATAGAGACGCGCGACAAGCTCAGTCGCGCACCCTCTGCACGCGAGGTCGCCACCGCCTATTGCCAGGGAACACCGCTGCGCAACGAGATCGAGGCGCGCGACGCCAGCCTGCTCCAGCTCGCGACGGACCGCGCGACCGAGGCGATTGCCGCCCGCCACGGGGATGGCCCGGTGGCCGGCAAGATCCAGGCGCACATGATCGTGGCGGCTCGATAGCGCGCAGGCAGGCAAGGTCATGATGGGCTTCAACTCTCTCATGCGGGACGGCGGGGCGCGGATCATCCAAGGCTTCCTGCACCTTGGCTCGGAACCAGTCGTCTGGGGCCGCAGCGTCAACGACAAAACCCGCCGGCAATGCGCGCTCCTTGGCCACACGCGTCAGAACGATCGGCGAGCGCAAGGCGCCGCCCTGGATCGCCGGCCTGCGCATGTGTCTCCTTGTACGGCCAGAATCCGGCCGGACGCCCTCCCCCCGGGGATCAGCGCACGTAGTTCATCAAGGCGATGCCGTTGAGCTGAGCGAAGGTCCCCATCGTGGCCTCCAGCGAGGTCTTGAGCTGCATGAACTGCGAAATCGCCGCTGCCGGGTCCAGGTCCTGGATGTCGGAAAGGTAGGCCTTGTCGATCAGGTCGCGCGAGGCACCCGCCTCGTCCAGCGCGTCGATCTCGTTCATGCGCGAGCCGACCGACGAACGGATGGTCAGCACGTTGTCGTGTGCGTTGGTGATCTTCACGTTGGCGGTGGCCAGTGCGTTCTTCAGGCGGGCCTGTGCAGCATCGCCGCCGCCGGCGACCGGCTGGCGCAGCGCGCTCACCAGTTCGCCGATGGAGGCGAAGATGTCCGTGCCGGCGTTCTTCGCGGTGGCGACCTGGAAGCTGTCGCCGTCGGCCGGTGTGCCGCTCATGCTCAGCTGCACGCCGCCGAAGCTGATGGGCGTGCCTTCCACGTAGGGGCCGGTGGCCGCGACCACGGGCGGCGTGTCGTTCGTGCTGACGGTGTAGTTGCCGCCGGCGAAGCTGATGGTGAAGTCCTTGCCGTAGAGCGGCGCGGTCGCATCGGTCACGCCGACCGCCCCGAACACGCCGGAGCCGGTATTGGCCGCACTCGCGCTGCTGACGTAGCCGGCGCCGCCCTGGACCGACTGGAACACGCTGCGGCCGTCGTCGGCCACCGACATCTGGCGGGCCACGTCGATCTGCATCAGGCGCTGGCCCTGGTCGCCCATGTACTGCACGCCGCCGCCGGACATGACGAAGGGCGGGTTGGCGCTCTTGTAGCCGGCGAAGAGGAACTGGCCGTTGCCGTCGTCCGCATTGGCCACGTTCACGAGCTGCTCCAGGCTGCTCTGGATGGCGGTGGCGAGCGAGGCGCGGTCGGCGTCCGACAGCGTGCCGTTGCCGGCCTGGACCACCATGGTTTTCATGTTCTGCAGGATGTTGGTGGCGGACTTCAGCGCCTCCTCTTCCTGCGACAGGGCGAGCGTGGCGCGCCCGCGGCTGGTGGTGTACTGCGCGGACTGGGCCAGCGAATCGCCCACGCGCAGCGCACGCGCGGCGCCCACCGGATCGTCGGCGGGGGTCAGGAACTTGGTGCCGGCGGACAGTTGCTGCTGGATGCGGAACAGCTGCTGCTGCTGCGATCCGATGCCGTACAGGCTCTGGCCGTAGAAGGCCTGGGTGCTGATGCGCATGGCGTCGATTCCTTAACTACGGATGCCCAGAATGGCGTCGAACATGGTCGAGGCGGTCTGGATCACTCGGGCATTGGCCTGGTACATCTGCTGGAACATCAGCAGGTTGGCGGTTTCCTCGTCCTGGTTGACGCCGGAGATCGCATCGCGGCTGGCGCGGATCTGCTCGGTCATGGCGGACTGCGTTTTCTCGGCGGTGCGAATTTCCATGGTGCGGTTGCCCACCGAACTCACCAGCTGCGCGAAGGAGGCACCGAAGGTGGTGGTGCCGCCGTCCATGGTGTTCTTCTTCTGCAGCGCGCCCAGCAACAGCGCGTTGCTGCCGTCGGAGACGCCGCCGGTGTTGTTGCCGATCGTGAAGGTGTCGCCGTTGGCCGGGGCACCGGTCAGCTTGACGGTGACGCCGCCGAAGCTCATCGACGCACCCGCCGTGTACGGCACGGGCGCGCCGGCCGCATAGGTGGCCGAGCTGCCGTCGGCCAGCGTCACCGTCACGGCGGAGGCGGCCGGAAAACCCGACAGCGTGCCGGTGGCGCCGTCGAAGCTCAGCGTGACCGGCGCCGCCAGGGGTGCGGCCAGGTAGGCGGCATCGACGGTGGGCGCGCCCAGCGCGCCGCTGCCCTGGTTGCCGACGGTGTTGCCGGCCACCAGCGGCGAGGCCGCGGCGACCTTGGACGGGTCGAGCACCAGCACGTCCACGTCGCGCGCACCGGTGCGGGTGGGCTGCACCAGGAAGCGGTCGCCGGCCTGCGCGGTGCCGCTGGCGGCGCTGAGCTGCACGCCGTCGAAGCTGATCGGGAAGCCGGTGTAGTTGCCCACCACCTGCTTGTCGGTGAGGCGGGTCACGCTGTAGGTCAGCACGCCCGCGACGTCCTTCACCTCGACCGAGTAGTCGCTGATGCCCAGCGCGGAGGGGTCGGTGATGCTGGCGCCCAGCACCATGTCGCCGGCATTGTGCGTGTTGGAGTACACGCCGGCCTGGGCCTGGTTGAAGAAGTCGCCGCCCAGCGCACCCTTGAGGTCCACGCCCAGCCTGTGCTGGTCGTTGAAGGCGCTGGTCAGGGAAATGGCCAGGCGGCCGATGGCGTTCTGCGAGGTGGTGAGCGTCTCGTTGCGGAAGCTCATCAGCCCGCCGACGGAGCCGCCGGTGAACACGCTGTCGGCCAGCTCGGTGGCGGTGCCGTTGATGCCCACCATCGAGAGCGCGATGCGCGTCGGGTCCGAGGCCGAGGGGCCGGCCTTCAGCGACATCGCCTGGTCGCCCAGCACCAGCGACTGGCCGTTGCCGATGAAGACGTTGTACTTGCCGCCGTCCTGCTCCAGCACCTTCACGTCCACCAGCTGGCCCAGCGCGTTCACGAGCTGGTCGCGCTGGTCCAGCAGGTCGTTGGGCGGCTGGCCGCCGGCCAGGGCGCTCATCTGGCCGATCTGGTGATTGAGCCTGGCGATCTGCGTGGCGTAGGTGTTGATCTCGCCGACGCTGCCCTGGATCTGCTCGTTGACCGAGGTGTTGAGATCGCTGAGGTAGGCATCGGTGGCGCGGAACTTGTTGGCCAGCGCCTGGGCCGCGCTGACGAGCTGCTGGCGCGCCGCCGGGTCGGCCGGGGTGTTGGCCACGCCCTGCACGCCGGCGAAGAAGCTCTGCATCAGCGGCGACAGGCCGGCGGTCTTGTCGGCGAGCAGGGCGTCGATTCGGCTGATCTGCGATTCGTAGCTCGCCAGCGCCGCGCCGGTGGCCTCGGCGCCGTTGAGCTGGGAGGTGAGGTAGGCGTCGTAGCTGCGCGCGACGGTGGTGACGCGGGAGCCGGTGCCGACGAAGCCCGAGCCCAGGCCGATCGCGCCGTTGGTGGCGATCACCGACGTCTGGCGGCTGTAGCCGGCGGTGTACACGTTGGCCGTGTTGTGGGCCGTCGTCATGAGCGCGCTGCGGGCCACGCTCAGGCCGGTCAGGCCGGTATAGAACATCGACATGGACGATCGTTGAAGGTTGGTTGTTCTCGACTGGCGGGGCGGCGCGGCGGCCTGCCCTGCCCTTGCTGATATATCGGCCGCCTTCCCGGCTTCTTTAGGCCAGGCGGAACACGCTGACCGTCTGCACCAGGCCGCCGGCCTGCTCCTGCATGGACTGCGCCGCGGCCGAGGCCTGCTCCACCAGCGCCGCGTTCTGCTGCGTCACCTGGTCCATCTGTGTGATGGCCTGGTTGATCTGCTCGATGCCCTGGGTCTGCTCGTGGCTGGCGGCGGTGATCTCGCCGATGATGTCCGTCACCCGCCTGACGCTGCCCACGATTTCTTCCATGGTGCGGCCGGCCTCGCCGACCAGCGCGGTGCCGGCGTCCACCTTGCCGACCGAGTCGTCGATCAGGCCCTTGATCTCCTTGGCCGCGCCGGCGGAGCGCTGCGCCAGGTTGCGCACCTCGGCGGCCACCACCGCGAAGCCGCGGCCCTGCTCGCCGGCACGCGCCGCTTCCACCGCCGCGTTCAACGCCAGGATGTTGGTCTGGAAGGCGATGCCGTCGATCACGCCGATGATGTCGACGATCTTCTTCGAGGACGCGTGGATCGACGCCATGGTGTCCACCACCTGGCTCACCACGTCGCCGCCCTTGACCGCTACTTCGGAGGCCGACTGCGCCAGCTGGTTCGCCTGGCGCGCGTTGTCGGCGTTCTGCTTGACGGTGCTGGTGAGCTCCTCCATCGAGGCCGCGGTCTGCTGCAGCGAGCTGGCCTGCTCCTCGGTGCGCGAGGACAGGTCCTGGTTGCCCGAGGCGATCTGCCCGGAGGCCGTGGCGATGGCATCGCTGGAATGCTTGATGCGCACCACCACCTCGGTCAGTTGGTCCTGCATGTGCTTGATCGAATGCAGCACGCTGCCCTCGCCCGCCGCGCGCGCTTCCACGCCCACCGTGAGGTCGCCCCCGGCGATGCGCCCGACCACGTCGGCCGCATAGGCCGGCTCGCCGCCGAGCTGGCGCGACAGCAGCCGGGCCACCAGCACGCCCAGGCCCACGCTGGCCAGCAGGCCCACCACGGCCACGGCCAGCATCAGCAGGCGGGAGGTCCTGAAGGTGCCTTCGGCGCTGTCCATGCCGGCCTTGGCCATACCGTCGGCGTGCGCCACCATCTTCGCCAGCACCTCCTCCACGGCGCGCGACTCCTTCAGCAACTGCGCGCTGTTTTCGGCCACGCGGCCGTCGAACTGCGAGCTGTCCAGCGACTGGGCCGAGATGAGTTCGACGAATTCGCCCATGTGCTTGCGCAGCGGCCCTACCCGTTCCTCGTACTGCTGGTACAGCCTGGTGCCCTCCGCGGTTTCGTGCAGCACCGGCTTGATCTCGGCGATGCGCTCGCCGAGTTCGCCGCCGGCCTTCCGAAGCTCGGCAATGCCGGCATTGCGCTCGCCCTTGGTCGACGCCGACAGCAGGCCCATCTGGGCCCGGCTGGCATACAACAGGTGGATGTTGGCCGCCTGCGCCGCTTCCAGCGTGCGCATCTCGTGGTGGTAGAGCCTGCTCGTGCCGGCGCTGATGCGCCCCATGTGAAAGACGCCGAGCACGCTGATCACGACGCCCAGCGCGGCGACCACCAGGAAGGCGAGGATCAGCCTGGTGCTGACGCGAAGTTTCTGAAACCGCTGCATTTTTCTTCTTCCATCATGAGGCCCATGGGACAGGGCCGGACCCGAGGTTTATCGGCAGGCCGCACCCGAAGTTGATGGCGCGGCTCCTGGCATCTCGTCGCGCGTGGTCAGAACTCCGTCCAGTCGCCCGAGGGCGATGCGGTCGCCGCGGCGGTGACCGGCTTGGGCGCAGCGGCGGACGAGGCGAGCGAGGCGGCCGCGCGGGCCGGCGCCTTCGACGCCGCCGGCTTGCGCTGCGGGGACGGCTCGACGCGGCTGGCCTCCTTCACCTTCGCCGGCACGGTCGGCGCCTCGCCGCGGCCCAGCTTGAACACGCCCACGGCCTGCACCAGGCTGGCGGCCTGCTCCTGCATCGAGGCGGCAGCGGCCGCGGCCTCCTCCACCAGGGCCGCGTTCTGCTGCGTCACCTGGTCCATCTGCGTGATGGCCTGGTTCACCTGCTCGATGCCCTGGGTCTGTTCCTGGCTGGCGGCGGTGATCTCGCCCATGATGTCGGTCACGCGCTTGACGCTGTCCACCACCTCGTTCATGGTGCGGCCGGCCTCGGCCACCAGCTCGGAGCCGGCGTCCACCTTGCCCACCGAGTCGTCGATCAGGCCCTTGATCTCCTTGGCGGCGGCGGCCGAGCGCTGCGCCAGGTTGCGCACTTCGGCGGCCACCACCGCGAAGCCGCGGCCCTGCTCGCCGGCCCGCGCCGCTTCCACCGCCGCGTTCAGCGCCAGGATGTTGGTCTGGAAGGCGATGCCGTCGATCACGCTGATGATGTCCACGATCTTCTTGGACGACGCATGGATCGAGCCCATGGTGTCCACCACCTGGGACACCACGCCGCCGCCCTTGACCGCCACTTCCGAGGCGGAAAGCGCGAGCTGATTGGCCTGGCGTGCGTTGTCCGCGTTCTGCTTGACGGTGCTGGTGAGTTCTTCCATCGAGGCCGCGGTCTGTTCCAGCGAGCTGGCCTGCTCCTCGGTGCGCGAGGACAGGTCCTGGTTGCCCGAGGCGATCTGGCCCGAGGCCGTGGCCATCGTGTCGGTGCCACTGCGCACCTGGGCCACCACGCGTGCCAGGCTCTCGTTCATGCGCTGCAGCGCCTGCATGAGCTGGCCGGTCTCGTCGCGCGACTCGACCTCGATGCGGGTGCTGAGGTCGCCAGCCGCCACCGTCTCCGCCACCTGCACCGCCCGCGCCAGCGGCCGGGTGATGCTGCGGGTGATCAGCACGGAACACAGCGCGCCGGCCAGCAGCGTCAGCACGGTCAGCCCGATGCGCAGCTTGAAGGCGCTCGCGTTCGCCGCGTCGATCTCGCGGCTCATGCGGTCGATGTCGCCGCGCTCGGTCGCCAGCAGCGACAGGACCTGGCTCTCGTAGGCCTTGGCCGCCGGCTGGAACACGTCCTTGAACACGGCGTCGGTCTCCTGTGCGCTGCCGGAGGCCTTGGCTTTCGCGACCGCGTCCTTGGCCAGCTGGTACTTGGCGCGCAGATCGACGATGGACTTGAAGGTGGCCTTCTCCTCGTCGGTGACCAGCAGGGCCTCGACCTTGGCCATGGTCTCGCTGCCCTTCTTCACGCTGTCGGAGATGACGTCGGCGAAGATGACCGGCAGCGTCGCGTCGCTGGTGCGCGCGATCATCGCGGTGCGCGCAATGGCCGAGTAGGTCAGCACGTACCAGTCGGAGATGAGCCGCTCCTTGGCCAGCGGGCTCTGCATCATGAGGCGCGTGGCCTCGGCGTTCCGGTTCGCGCTCACCAGCGCGAAGGCGGCAGAGACAAGTGTGAGCAGCAGCACCAGGCCGAAGCCCAGGGCAAGCCGTGTTCCGATGCGCAGATTCGAGAAAGTCTTCATGATGTCGCCGTTTCGAGTGGATGGATGCCCCGTGAAGGGGCTGCTGCCGATGCTGCGGATTCACGCCGGAACACGCTGATGGAATCGCCCAGTTGCCCGGCCTGCGCCTGGAGCAGGGCCGCGACGGAGGAGGCCTGCTCGACGAGGGTGGCGTTCTGCTGCGTCACCTGGTCCATCTGCGTGATGGCCTGGTTGATCTGCTCGATGCCGGCCGTCTGTTCGCGGCTGGCGGTGGTGATCTCGCCCATGATGTCGGTCACGCGGTGGATGCTGGCGACGATCTCCTGCATGGTCTTGCCGGCCTCGCCCACCAGCGCCGTGCCGGCGCCCACCTTGCCGACGGAGTCGTCGATCAGGCCCTTGATCTCCTTGGCGGCGGCCGCCGAGCGCTGCGCCAGGCTGCGTACCTCGCCCGCCACGACCGCGAAGCCGCGACCCTGTTCGCCGGCGCGCGCCGCTTCGACCGCCGCGTTCAGGGCGAGGATGTTGGTCTGGAAGGCGATGCCGTCGATCACGCCGATGATGTCGACGATGCGCCGCGAGGACGCATCGATGGAGCCCATGGTCCGCACCACCTCGCCCACCACCTCGCCGCCCCTGCGCGCCACCTCGGAGGCCGAGCGCGCGAACTCGTTGGCCTGCTGGGCGTTGTCGGCGTTCTGCTTGACGGTGGACGTCAGTTGCTCCATCGAGGCCGCCGTCTCCTCCAGCGAGCTGGCCTGGTGCTCGGTGCGCGAGGACAGGTCCTGGTTGCCCTGCGCGATCTCGCTCGAGGCATCGATCACGCCCGCCACGTTGACATCGACGTCCGCCACGATCGCCGACAGGTTGGCGCTCATCTGGTTGAGCGCACGCAGCAGTTCACGCGTCTCGTCGCCCGGCTTCACCTCGAAGCTGGCGACGCGGCCGCTGGCGATGGCGCGCGCCACGCGGGTCGCCCGGTCCAGCGACAGGAAGACGGTGCGGTCGAGGAACAGGCCCAGACCGGCCCAGGCCAGCGCCAGGGCGACGCCCCCCCCGGCCACCAGGCCGGGCCCCGCGAGCCCCCAGCCGGCGGCGGCGCCCAGCGCGAGCGAGACGGCGCTCGCCGCCAGACAGACCGCCTGCATGCGGCGGCGGATCGGGAGGCGGCGCAGCGCCGCCGCCGGATGGGACCAGCCTCGCCCGACCAGTTCGCCCTGGAGGAACATCAGGTGCCCGGCCCGCCCTTCCCGCAGGAGGCGATAGACCCGCTCGGCCTGCGCCACCGCCTCGCGCGCGGGCCTGGTGCGCACGGACATGAAGCCTTCGACGCGGCCATGGCGGTACACCGGCGTCACGTTCGCCTGCACCCAGTAGAAATCGCCATTCTTGCGCCGGTTCTTGACCACGCCGGTCCACGGCAGGCCGCGGCCCAGCGTCTCCCACAGGTCGGCGAAGGCCTCGGGCGGCATGTCGGGGTGGCGCACGATGTTGTGCGCCTTGCCCATCAGCTCTTCCACGTCGAAGCCGCTGGCTTGCACGAATGCCGCGTTGGCATAGCTGATGCGTCCCTTCAGGTCGGTACGCGACACCAGGGCAGCATCTTCCGCCAGCACGTACTCCCTGTCGGTCACGGGATGATTCACTCGCATGGACTGTGTCCTCCGTCCGGCCCGTTCATGCCGCCTGCAGGCGGAACACGCCGACGGCCTGCACCAGGCTGCCGGCCTGCTCCTGCATGGACTGGGCTGCTGCGGACGCTTGTTCCACCAGCGCGGCGTTCTGCTGCGTCACCTGGTCCATCTGC
>NZ_BAABGJ010000057.1:0-8993 GCF_039541515.1 Variovorax defluvii | reverse complement strand
CCTGGGTCTGCTCGTGGCTGGCGGCGGTGATCTCGCCGATGATGTCCGTCACCCGCCTGACGCTGCCCACGATTTCTTCCATGGTGCGGCCGGCCTCGCCCACCAGCGCGGTGCCGGCGTCCACCTTGCCGACCGAGTCGTCGATCAGGCCCTTGATCTCCTTGGCGGCCGAGGCCGAGCGCTGCGCCAGGTTGCGCACTTCGGCGGCCACCACCGCGAAGCCGCGGCCCTGCTCGCCGGCCCGCGCCGCTTCCACCGCCGCGTTCAACGCCAGGATGTTGGTCTGGAAGGCGATGCCGTCGATCACGCCGATGATGTCGACGATCTTCTTCGACGACGCGTGGATCGACGCCATGGTGTCCACCACCTGGCTCACCACGTCGCCGCCCTTGACCGCTACTTCGGAGGCCGACTGCGCCAGCTGGTTCGCCTGGCGCGCGTTGTCGGCGTTCTGCTTGACGGTGCTGGTGAGCTCTTCCATCGAGGCCGCGGTCTGCTGCAGCGAACTGGCCTGCTCCTCGGTACGCGAGGACAGGTCCTGGTTGCCCGAGGCGATCTGGCTCGACGCGGTCGCGATGGTGTCGGTGCCGTGGCGGACTTCGCCCACCACCCGCGCCAGCGCCACGTTCATCTCGCGCAGCGCGTGCATGAGCTGGCCGGTCTCGTCGCCCGACTCGACCTCGATGCGTGCGCTGAGGTCGCCCTTGGCCACCGTCTGCGCCACTTGCACCGCCTGGCTCAGCGGCCGGGTGATGCTGCGCGCGGTCAGCCAGGCGCAGAGCGCCCCCAGCACCAGGGCCAGGGCCGACAGCCCCATCATCAGGTGGCGCCCGGCGGTGCGGTCGCGCGAGATGCCGGCCGCGATGGCGTCGATCTGTTCGCGCTCGTGCCGCGCGATCTTCGTCACCGCCTCCTCGTAGACGCCCAGCGCCGCCGCGAAACGCGTGTCGGTGAGCTGGTTGGCGCCCGCGGTGTCGCCGGCGGTCTTGAGCTTCACGATCTCGGCCAGGGTGTCCAGCACGATCTTGCGCGCATCCGCGACCTGGCCGTAAAGCTTCTTCTCCTCGGCGCTCCCGAGCAATTCCTCCAGCTTCTTCTGCACCGGGTTGATGCGCTGCGAGGTCTCCAGGCGGCTCTTGGCGAAATAGGCTTCGGCCGCCGGATCGCCGGCCTTGACCATGGCGAAGGTCTGCACGATCGCCGTCCCCAGCAGCTTGGCCCATTCACTCGCCAGCCGCTCCTTGACCAGGGCGCCGTGCATCATCTCGTCGGTGGCATCGCCCACCCGCTCCAGGCGCAGCATGCCGGTGCCGGAGATCGGGGCAAGCAGCAGCAGCAGGGACGCGAAGCCGAAGCCCAGGCGCGTGCCGATCTTCCAGTTCTTGATGTTCATGGACCTTCCCTCGAATCAGAACTCGGTCCAGTCGCCGCCGGCGGTGCCGGCGACGCTGCCGGCCAGGGCCGGCTGACGCAACACGGGCTCGCGCTTCGCGTCGGGCCGGGGCAGGGCCTTGGCCGGCACGGCCGGGGCTGCGGCCACGGCCACCCTCGATGCAGGCGCCACCCCCTGCACCGCCGCCTGCGCGCCCTGCTCCAGCCGGAACACGCGCACCGAGTCCACCAGCGAGCCGGCCTGTTCCTGCAAGGCCTGCGCCGCCGCCGAGGCTTCCTCCACCAGTGCGGCGTTCTGCTGCGTGACCTGGTCCATCTGCGTGATGGCCTGGTTGATCTGCTCGATGCCCTGGGTCTGCTCCTGGCTCGCGGCGGTGATCTCGCCCATGATGTCGGTCACGCGCCGGATGCTGTCGACGATCTCGCCCATGGTCTTGCCGGCCTCGCCGACCAGCGCGGTACCGGCGTCCACCTTGCCCACCGAGTCGTCGATCAGGCCCTTGATCTCCTTGGCGGCGGAAGCCGAGCGCTGCGCCAGGTTGCGCACCTCGGCGGCCACCACCGCAAAGCCGCGGCCCTGCTCGCCCGCCCGCGCGGCCTCGACCGCGGCGTTCAGCGCCAGGATGTTGGTCTGGAAGGCGATGCCGTCGATCACGCCGATGATGTCCACGATCTTCTTGGACGACGCATGGATCGAGCCCATGGTGTCCACCACCTGGCCCACCACCTCGCCGCCCTTGACGGCCACTTCGGAGGCGCAGAGCGCGAGCTGGTTGGCCTGGCGTGCGTTGTCCGCGTTCTGCTTGACGGTGCTGGTGAGTTCTTCCATCGAGGCCGCGGTCTCTTCCAGCGAGCTGGCCTGCTCCTCGGTGCGGGAGGACAGGTCCTGGTTGCCGGAGGCGATCTGCCCCGACGCCGTCGCGATGGTGTCGGTGCCCGAGCGCACCTGGCCGACGATGCGGGTCAGGCTGGCGTTCATCTCGTGGAGGGCACGCAGAAGCTGCCCGGTCTCGTCCGTCGTGCTGGCCTCGATGCGGCTGGTCAGGTCGCCGGCGGCGACCGATTGCGCCACCTTCACCGCCTGCGCCAGCGGCCGCGCCACGACGCCGGCGATCCAGACCGCGAAGCCCAGGCCCAGCAGGATGCTGCCCGCCAGCACCGCGATGATCCAGGTGCGGCCCTGCGCGTAGGAGGCGTCGGCCTCGGCGCTGGCGCGGTCGCTGCCCTCGACGTTGATCTTCACGAGCTGGTCGATGGTGGCGTTCATTTCCGAGCTCGCACTCAGCGAGTCGCCGCGCAGCAGCGCCAGGGCCTCGTCGGTCTTGTTCGCGCCGGACAGGGCGAACAGGCGGGCATGCACCTGCCCGTACTGGACCATGGCCTGGGCCAGCTTGGGATAGAGGGCGCGCTCTTCGGGCGTGCTGATCAGTTTCTCGTACTGGCCGCGGGCCTTCTGCAGGGCCTCCCAGGTCTCGACCGCGACCTTGTCATAGCGTGCCATTTCTTCCGGCGCGGCGGAGAGGATGTGCTGCATCTCGACCGAGCGGTAGCGCGCGACCAGGGCCTTGATCTCGAGCAGCGTGCGGGTCGAGGGCATCCAGTCGCCCGCGATCTCGGTCGACTTCTGGTTGACCTTGGACAGCTGCAGCACCGCGAAGATGCCCAGGAAGGCCGTCAGGACGAGGACGGCCGCGAAAGAGAGAAGCAGCTTGCTCGCAAGCCGCAGGTTGTAGAAGGCTTTCATCATTCTTCTCGCCACGGCGGATGCTTCAGGCGGCGACCCTTTCCACCAGGCCCATTTCTTCGCTGGACATCAGGCGGTCGATGTCCACCAGGATCAGCATCCGCTCCTCCAGCGTGCCCAGCCCGATCAGGTAGTCCGTGTCCAGCGCCGACCCCATCTCCGGCGCCGGCTTGATCTGATCCGCGTTCAGCGTGATCACGTCCGACACGCTGTCCACCACCATCCCCACCACCCGGCCGCCGATGTTCAGCACGATCACCACCGTGAACTGGTCGTAGGTCGGCTGCCCTAGCGCGAACTTGATGCGCATGTCGATGATCGGCACGATGATCCCGCGCAGGTTCACCACCCCCTTGATGAACTCCGGCGCGTTCGCGATGCGCGTCACCGCGTCGTAGCCCCGCAGCTCCTGCACCTTCTGGATGTCGATGCCGTATTCCTCCTCGCCCAGCGTGAAGGAAAGGAATTCCAGCGGGCGGGCGGCGGGCGTGGTGGAAAGGATGGCCGCCCCGGCTGCGGCCTGCTTCGTCTGTTCCGAGGTCTTCATCAACATGTCGGTGTCCATTGAAATTGCGTCGTGGAAAGCCCGCGCCGTGCGCGGACCGGCTTGACCAGCTGATCTGTTCTCTGCAGATATCGGCCGCCGGACGCAGGTCTTGAAGGCCCCGCTGCGAATTCAGGCGGCGGCCTGCAACCTGAACACGCTGACCGACGCCACCAGCTGGCCCGCCTGCTCCTGCATCGAGGCCGCGGCAGCCGCCGCCTCTTCCACCAGGGCCGCGTTCTGCTGCGTCACCTGGTCCATCTGCGTGATGGCCTGGTTGATCTGCTCGATGCCCAGCGTCTGCTCGTGGCTGGCGGCGGTGATCTCGCCGATGATGTCGGTCACCCGCCTGACGCTGGCGACCACCTCTTCCATGGTGCGGCCGGCCTCGCCCACGAGCGCCGCGCCGGCATTCACCTTGCCTGCCGAATCGTCGATCAGGCTCTTGATGTCCTTGGCGGCCGCGGCCGAGCGCTGGGCCAGGTTGCGCACCTCGGCGGCCACCACCGCGAAGCCCTTGCCCTGCTCGCCCGCCCGCGCGGCCTCCACCGCCGCGTTCAGCGCCAGGATGTTGGTCTGGAAGGCGATGCCGTCGATCACGCCGATGATGTCGACGATCTTCTGCGAGGAGGCGTGGATCGAGCCCATGGTCTGCACCACCTCGCCCACGACCCGCCCGCCCTTCACCGCCACCTCGGAGGCCGAGAGCGCCAGCTCGCTCGCCTGGCGCGCGTTGTCGGCGTTCTGCTTGACCGTGCTGGTGAGTTCTTCCATCGAGGCCGCGGTCTGCTGCAGCGAACTGGCCTGCTCCTCGGTGCGCGAGGACAGGTCCTGGTTGCCGTTCGCGATCTCGCCGGAGGCCGCGGCGATGGTGTCGGTGCCGTGGCGCACCTCGCCCACCACCCGCGCCAGGCTGGCGTTCATGCCCTGCAGCGCCTCCATCAGCAGGCCGGTCTCGTCGCGCGCCTTCACCAGCACCTCGCTGCGCAGGTCGCCGGCGGCCACCGTCTGGGCCACCTGCACCGCCTCGTTGAGCGGCCGGGTGATGCTGCGCGTCAGCAGCCAGGCCAGCACCGCGCCCAGGGCGAGGGCCAGCACCGCCAGCCCGATCACGTTGGCGCGGCCGGAGCGGTAGAGCGCGTCGACCGAGGCGGCCGCCTGGTCGATGCGCTCGCCCTGGTGCGCCAGCATGCCGCGGATGCTGGCGTCGTAGGCCTCCAGCAAGGGGATCAGTTTCTGGTCGGTGAGCTGCCGGGCCTCGTCCAGCCGGCCCTCGCCCTTGAGCTTGAGGATGGTGTTGCGCAGGCTCACGTACTCGCTGCGCCGCTTCTGGATGTCGGCGCTGATCGCCTGCTCTTCGGGCGTGTCCAGCATCCCCTCCAGCTTTTTCTGCGTCTCGGAGATGAGCGCGCTGGTCCTGGTGATGTTCTTCTGCAGGTAGTCCTGCACCTCGGGGTCGTTGCTCTTGACCAGCGAGAACGTACGCACGCTGTTGTTGCTGGTGTTGAGCAGCCAGTTCGCGGCCAGCCGCTCCTTGACCAGCGAGCGCTGCACCATGTCCTGCGTGGCCTCTCCCACCTTCTGAAGGCGGAACACGCCGATGGCCGCGACGATGGCCAGCAAGGCCAGCACGAGCGCGAAGCCGAGTGCGAGGCGGGTTCCGATGCGCCAGTTTTTCATCTCTCTGTCTTCCCGTTCAGGTTCAAGCCGCAAGCTTTTCGATCAGGCCCATTTCTTCGCTGGACATCAGGCGGTCGATGTCCACCAGGATCAGCATCCGCTCCTCCAGCGTGCCCAGCCCGATCAGGTAGTCCGTGTCCAGCGCCGACCCCATCTCCGGCGCCGGCTTGATCTGATCCGCGTTCAGCGTGATCACGTCCGACACGCTGTCCACCACCATCCCCACCACCCGGCCGCCGATGTTCAGCACGATCACCACCGTGAACTGGTCGTAGGTCGGCTGCCCCAGCGCGAACTTGATGCGCATGTCGATGATCGGCACGATGATCCCGCGCAGGTTCACCACCCCCTTGATGAACTCCGGCGCGTTCGCGATGCGCGTCACCGCGTCGTAGCCCCGCAGCTCCTGCACCTTCTGGATGTCGATGCCGTATTCCTCCTCGCCCAGCGTGAAGGTCACCACCTCCAGGCGGCTGCCGGCGGCGAGTTCGGTTGCGTTGCCCTGCGGGCGAAGACTCGTGATTTCAGCCATGGGATCTCCCTCCATCCATTTCCATCAAGTGAATTTCTGCATGATCCGGACGAGCTTGTTCCCGTAGTGCGGATCGGTGGCGTAGCCCGCCTTCTGCAGGCCGTGCGCGGCCTCGGCCGGGTCGTCGGTGGCGAGCACGCCGGCATAGCGCGGGTTGCGCGTGATGAACTTCGCGTAGTCGGTGAAGGCCTCCTCGTAGGAACCGTAGGCCCGGAACTTCGCGCGCACCTTCTGCGGCTCGCCGTCCACGTATTCGGTGGTGGTGGTCTCGACCGTCGGGCCCTTCCAGCTGCGGTCGGCCTTGATGCCGAACAGGTTGTGGCTCTGCGTGCCGTCGTCGCCGCGGATCTCGCGCTTGCCCCAGCCCGATTCGAGCGCGGCCTGCGCCAGGATCAGCGGCGCGGGCACGCCGCTGGCCTCGCTGGCGGCCTGGGCCGAGGCGCCCATGCGGCCCACGAAGGCATCGACCTGGCCCTGCAGCGAGGCGACCGTGGCCGGCGGGCGCTCGGCGTTGCTCTGGTAAAGGCTGAGGTCCGCGGGGCGGCGCGCGGGGGCGGCGGTGGCGGACGGCGTGGGGGCGGAGCCGAGCGGGATGCCGGCCTGCGGCTTGAGCGCGACGCCGGGCGGCGGCGCCAGCGACAGGCCGGCGAGGGCCTCTTCGCCCTCCGGCGCGGCAGAAGGCAGGCTGCGGCCGAGGTGCGCCAGCATGGCCTCGGCCAGGCCCACGCCGCGGCCGGAGAGGTTCTGCGTGAGCTGCTGGTCGAACATCGACAGGTAGAGCTTCTCGCTCTGGCTGTCGAACAGGCCGCTCTCGGGCACCGCCTGGCGCATGCTCTTGAGCACCATGTTCATGAACAGGGCCTCGAACTGGCGCGACACCTGGCGCAGGCCCTCCTCGGGCGAGCCGCGCACGGTGCGCCGCAGCGCATCCACGCCCTGCACGTCCAGCGCGAAGCGCTGGTCGAGCGCGGCGCTGCGGTCGGTCGTAGCGATCGTCATGGGGTCAGATGATCTCGAGCTCGGCGCGCAGGGCGCCGGCGCTCTTCATGGCTTGCAGGATGGACACCAGGTCCTGCGGATTGGCACCCAGGCTGTTGAGGCCCTTGATCACGTCCGACAGCGAGGCGCCGCCGCGCACCATCTGCAGCGCGCCGCCGCCTTGCTGGACCGAGATCTGCGAGGTCTGCGTCGCCACGGTCGAGCCGCCCGAGAAGGCGCCAGGCTGGCTGATCACCGGCTCGGTGTTGATCACCACCGACAGGTTGCCGTGCGCCACCGCGCAGTCGTTGACGCGCACGGCCTGGTTCATCACCACCGAGCCGGTGCGGGCGTTGATCACCACGCGGGCCGCGGCCTGTACGGGCGTGACATCGATGTTCTCCAGGCGGGCGAGGAAGCCCACGCGTTCCTGCTGCTCGGGCGCGCGCACGCGGACCATGCGCGCATCGGCCGCCTCGGCGGTGCCGGGGCCGAGCTGGCGGTTGATGGCCTCGACCACGCGCTGGGCGGTGCCGAAGTCGGAGCGGTTGAGTTCCAGCGAGAACATGCCCTCGCCGCCCACCGGCGCCTCCACCGTGCGCTCCACCAGGGCGCCGCCCGGGATGCGGCCCGAGCTCAGTTGGTTGATCTGCACCTTGCTGCCGTTGGCCGAGGCGCCGGCGCCGCCGACCACCATGTTGCCCTGCGCGATCGCGTAGGTGGCCCCGTCCACGCCCTTGAGCGGCGTCATCAGCAGCGTGCCGCCGCGCAGGCTCTTGGCATTGCCCATGGACGAGACCGTGACGTCGATGGTCTGGCCCGGCCGCGCGAAGGACGGCAGCGTGGCCGTGACCATCACGGCCGCCACGTTCTTGAGCTGCATGTTGACGCCGGCCGGCACCGAGATGCCCAGCTGCTGCAGCATGTTGTTCAGGCTCTGCGTGGTGAAGGGCGTCTGCATGGTCTGGTCGCCGGTGCCGTCCAGGCCGACCATCAGGCCGTAGCCGATCAGCGGGTTGTCGCGCACGCCCTGGATGCTGGCCAGTTCCTTGATGCGCTCGGCGTGGGCCGGCGCATCGGCAGCCAGCAATGCCAACGCTGCAAAACCACTCAACAGATATCGCGATAGACGCATGACTAGACCTTTTCAAGCGGCACCGGAACGGGCCGGGTTCGGGGGACACCGCGGAACCGGCTTTGCCGGGCCGCTGGTGTCGCCCCCGGTGAGGGGGTTGGCGGACCACACGAAGTGGGGGAGCCTGGGGGAGAGCATTTAGAACGGCATGACGTTCAAGAAGAATCGTTGCATCCAACCCATGTGCTGGGCTTCGTCGATGTAGCCCTTGGCTGTGTATTCGATGCGCGCGTCGGCCACCAGGGTCGACGGCACGGTGTTGCTGCCGGAGACGGTGCGGGGGTTCACCACGCCCGAGAAGCGGATGTACTCGGTGCCCTGGTTGATGCCCATCTGCTTCTCGCCGGAGACGAGCAGGTTGCCGTTGGGCATGACGTCCACCACGGTGACGGTGATCACGCCGTTGAAGGTGTTGTTGGCGTTGGCGCCGCCCTTGGCGGCGAGGACGTTGTTGCCGGAGAGCTTGGCATCCTGGTCGTCGAGCAGACCGCCCAGCAGCTTGGGTATGGTCGGGAAGGCCATCGCCATGCTGCCGGTGCGGCTGGCGTTGGCGCCGGAGTTCTTGCTGGCGTTGACCTTCTCGCTGATGACGATGGTCAGGATGTCGCCGACATTGCGCGGCCTGCGGTCCTCGAACAAGGCGTTCGCACCGGGGCCGTCGCGGAAGATGGCGCCGGTGGCGCGCGGGGCCGGCAGGGGCTGGTAGGGATTGGCGCGCGCGGTCATCGGCTGGTGCACGAGGGGCTCGCGCGGGATCTGCGCGCAGCCGGTGACGAGCAGCACGGCCAGCGCGGCGGCGACTGGACGATGAATTCTTGCGCCGAAGACCGAAGCGCCTTGGCGTTTTGTTGCGGTCATTGCTTTGTGTTCCCTTGGGAATGGGCTCTGGGCCTTTGTTTTGGCCTTGCCTGTTGTTTGGCGCAGGAGCCGGGAATTCGCCCCGGCGGGCGAGTTACTTTCTTTGTCTCGCCAAAGAAAGTAACCAAAG